>CAJMOH010000027.1 GCA_905215055.1 uncultured bacterium | reverse complement strand
CGCGGACGTGTACTATCCTCTCGATCAAGCGCGGCCCTAGCCGCCGGTGCGTGGCGCGAAGAGACAGCGGAGGCACTCCGCCGCGAATCGCTCAGCGGGAGCACCCGCCGCGAAGAGACAGCGGAGGCACTCCGCCGCGAATCGCCCCGTGCGGGCACGCACCCGCTAAAAAAAGGACCCTTTGCGGGGTCCTTTTTTGCGTGTTGATTATTCCACCAGGTTCAGGCCGTGGTCAAGGATGACGGGATTTGCCTCGCTGCCAATGATCCACTGGTAACCTTCGTAGGTGGTGTTAGGCTCCAGGCCGTGGGGAACGTCTTTCTCCCCGGTGGTCAGGCTGCCGGTGACCAGAAAAGCCTCTGGATAGTCGTTGCTCACGTCGCCGTAGCGGGCCTCCAGCTGGGGCTGATGCTGGTCGGAAAAGGCCTTGTCATAGGTCAGGCTGTGAAGGACACAGTTGCGGAAACTGGTGCGGAAATCCCCCCGAATGGTCCCGAAGGCGCCCTGCACGTCGTACAGGTCGGGATAGGGGACCTCCACAGCGACAAAGCCGTTTCCGGGATTTGGGTCAATCTCCTCCTCGCTGGGCAGGATGGTCTCCGTCACCTGCTCCGCGTTTCCATAGGAGAGGGAGTCAATCCAGCCGGGAACAAAGATGACCGCCAGAACGATCAGGATGACGAGAAGCAGAGCTGCGGGGATGATCCACGGTTTCTTCGCCGCAAACAGGGGTTTTAACAGCTTTGGGTTGTGAATGGAATAAGATCCGCCTGGCTGATACCCATAGTTCGACATACATTTCCCTCCTCTTTTAAGAGCGAAGCTGGCCGCAAGGCGGCACAGCAAACAATCCAAACCGGTTCAGCTGGCAAGCATCCTGTTCATGGGAAACACCTCTCCATTTTTATTACACGTTCAGTATAGAGGAAATTCCTGATTTTGTCAATGATTTTTCTAATTCTTTAGGAGAATTGCGCTATCAGCTCGCTTTGATGACTACAAAACCACTCCGTCACTGCCAGCCTTTTCAAACAGCCGGCGGATTTCTCCCCGCAGTCCCTTGTAAGCAGGCTGATCCAGAGCGTTTTGAGCGGACAGCTTCTTCGCGCAGGACTGGGCTTGCCGCAGCACGTCCATGTCGGTGGCCATGTCCGCGATTTTCAGCTGAGGCAGGCCGTGCTGCCGCTGGCCGAAAAAGTCTCCCGGCCCCCGCAGTCTTAAATCCGCTTCGGCAATCTGAAAGCCATCGCTGGTGTCCCGGAACAGCTTCAGGCGCTTCAGGGTGTCCTCCCCCTGGGCCTCGGTGATGAGGATGCAGGTGGACTTGTACTTTCCCCGGCCAATGCGTCCCCGCAGCTGGTGCAGCTGAGAAAGGCCGTACCGCTCCGCGTTCTCAATGACCATGATGACGGCGTTTGGCACGTCCACCCCCACCTCCACCACGGTGGTGGATACCAGCAGCTGGGTTTCCCCCTTGGAAAAGGATTCCATTACCCGGTCTTTTTCTCCCGGCTTCATCCGCCCGTGGAGAATGCCCACCGCGGCCGTGGGGAAGGCCTCCCGCACCAGCTCTCCATAGCGGGTGACGCTTTGCAGGCCGCTTTCGTCCTCGTCAATCAGGGGGCAGATCAAATACCCTTGGCGCCCCGCGTCCAGATGGCGCTGCACATAGCCGAAGGCCCGTTTCCGCTTGCTGGGGTCAATCAGATAGGTTTCAATCTTCTGCCGTCCCGGGGGCAGCTCGTCCAGCACGGAGATGTCCAGGTCTCCATAGACCATCAGGGCCAGGGTGCGGGGGATGGGGGTGGCGCTCATCACCAACAGGTGGGGAGAGGCCCCCTTTTGGGCCAGGGCAGACCGCTGACCCACCCCAAACCGGTGCTGTTCGTCGGTGATGACCAGCCCCAGGTTTTGAAAGGCCACCTGATCCCCCAGCAGGGCGTGGGTGCCGATGACCAGCTGGATGCGGCCGTCCCCCAGGGCCTGGTAGATTTTCTTTTTCTCTCCGGGCTTTACAGAGCCGGTGAGCAGGGCGCAGGCAATGTGGGCCGGTTCCAGCAGGGTGTTGAGGGAGTGGTAGTGCTGGGCGGCTAAAATTTCCGTGGGAGCCATCAGCGCCGCCTGCATGCCGTTTTGAATCACCGCCCAGCACAGGGCGGCAGCCACGGCGGTTTTGCCGCTGCCCACGTCTCCCTGGATCAGCCGGTTCATGGGGGCGGTACCGGCCATGTCCGCCACAGCCTCGCCAATGGCCCGGCGCTGGGCGCCCGTCAGCTGGAAGGGCAGCAGCTGGGCAAAGCCCTGGGGGAATTGGTTGGGGATGGGGTGGAGGTTCTGGCTTTTTCGCCCGCTTTTGATCCGCAGCAGCCCCAGCTGCAGCACCAGAAACTCCTCAAAGGTCAGGCGGAACCGGGCGGCGGCGATTTCCTCCTGATTCTTGGGGAAGTGGATGGTTTCCAGGGCGTAGCGCAGGGTGCAAAGGTGGTACTCCTTCCGCAGCTTGTCTGGAAGGGGATCGTGGAGCTGCTCTGGCAGCATGGCCAGGGCGTTTCGCACCGCCGCCCCGATCTGCCGGGAGGAAAGCCCCGCCGTGGCCGGGTACACAGGCTGAATGGCCAGTTCCTTGGCTTCTGGCAAAAACTCCGGGGAGAGCATCTCCCGCCGGAGCAGGGTGCCTGTCACCTTGCCCCGGAACAGGTAGGTTTCCCCCTCCTTCAGCAAGGTGGGGATATACTTGTTGTTGAAAAAGGTCAGGGCCATGTCGGTTTCCCCGTCGGTGACGGTGGTCTTGTACAACAGCTTGCCCCCCTTCACCCGGTGCTCCGTGGGCCGCCGCAGCACGGCGGCCTTTACCACCGCCACCTGATTTAAGACAGTGTCCCGAATCCGGAAATGCTGGCTCCAGTCCTCATAAGCACGGGGATACAGCCGCAGCAGGTCCCCCACGGTGGGCGCGCCGATTTTGGCGAAAAGCTTGGCCCGCTTTTCCCCCACGCCCTTCAGGTATTGGATGTCCTTTTCAAACAGGGATGGCATGGCGAACCTCCTTTCTGCAGCTTAATGGTCCAGACTTTTCAGGAAGCATCGGATCTCCTTTTTGCTTCGAAGCACAGCCAGTTTTTCCGGGAACCGGGAGGCCCGGGCTTTTGTCCCATCCCTCCCATGTTCATAGTCCCGGCTCCAGCGGACCATGCTTTTCAGCATGGTGAAAGTTGGGCGGTAAGCGCAGGGTTCCAGGCCCAGATTTTGCCGCAGCCACCGGATGAGCACCCGTTTCCGCCGCAGCAGGGGCGAGGGTTCCAGCAGCAGGATCTGCTCCGCTTGCTCCATGCCCGCCTCAAAGCAGCGCCGCCCTGTGTCCTCGATGATATAATCCTTCTGCGCCAGGATGGAGCGGAACAGGGCGTCCCGCTGGTATTCCGGCCGTTTCCGGTTACCGCCGGGGCGGTCCGGGTCTGGCTCGTGGGCCACCTGGTCCAGATGGAAACAGGGGACTCCGGTTTTTCGAGAGACTTGCCGGGCCAGGGTGGTTTTCCCACTGGCTACCGGTCCCACAATATAGAGTTTCAAAACCATTTCCTCCTGTTTGCCATCTGACAAAAAGAAACCTTTCCCAAACAGAAAGGTTTCTTAACAATACTCATTTCCATATCAAGCTTTCTTGAAAGAAAGCTTGGGCGCAGCGCCTGCGCCCTCTCTTCGCGGGACGGGCGCTAAAGGCGCCCGGACAGTGTCCGGCACGTCGCCTCGCGTGCGCGGGTCCGTGGCCGGACTGGCCAAGCCGGCTTCTTGCGTTCCGCAAGGCCGGGAAGCTCCCAGCGAAGCCAGCGGCGCGGACGTGCATCAGCGGTCCGATCAAGCGCGACCCTAGCCGCCGCTCCGTGGCGCGAAGAGACAGCGGAGGCACTCCGCCGCGAATCGCTCAGCGGGAGCACCCGCCGCGGACGCGCGTTGCCAACTCGATCAGGCATGAGCGTCAGCTCACCGGTCTCGCCTGCCGGCTCGGTCGGTCCTGAACGGTCCCCACTGGGGACCAGGACCCCAGGGCGCGACTTGCTCAGCGGGAGCACCCGCCGTGGACGCGCGTTGGCGGCTCGATCAAGCGCGAGCGTCAGCTCGCCGCTCCAAGGCGCGAATTGGACTACTCCACGCTGATGATGAAGTAATAGACAGGCTGGCCGCCGTTGACCAGAGTGATCTCCACGTCGCTGTGAAGCTTTTCCTCCAAGCGGCGCTTGGCGTCCTCTGCCTGCTCCTGGGTGATTCCCTCGCCGTAAATCAGCGTCACAAAGGAGGTCCGCTTGGTTGCCAGGGACCGGGTCACCCGCACACAGGCGGAAACGGGGTCTTTCTCAATATACTCCAGCTTGCCGTTTTTCAGTCCCAGAATGTCCCCGTGGCGGATGGTGTGTCCGCCGTACTCCGAATCCCGGGCGGCAAAGGTGACAAGGCCGGTGTCCACGTTGCCCGCGGCCTCCAGCATGGTTTCCTTGTTGGCGTCGGCGTCAGCGTCGGGATCGTAGGCCAGCATGGCGGAAAGTCCCTGGGGAATGGTTCGGGTGGGAATGACAATCACTTCCCGGTCGGTGGCCAAAGGCACGGTCTGCTCCGCCGCCATGATGATATTCTTGTTGTTGGGCAGCACAAACACCTTTTTAGCGGGAGTGGCCAGCACCGCCTCCAGCAAATCCTCGGTAGAGGGGTTCATGGTCTGCCCGCCGCTGACCACGTTGGCGCAGCCCAGGTCCAGAAACAGGCTCTTCAGGCCGTCGCCCGCCGCCACGGAGATAAAGCCCATCTCCTCGGTAGGCTCCTGGCGCTCCAAGGCAGCCCTTTCCGGCTGAGGCTCCAGTGCCGCGGCAGCCGCCTTTTGGGCCTCGTTTTCCTCAGCGGCCTTGCGGTGCTGCTCCTTCATGTTCTCAATTTTCACGGTCAGCAGCTGACCGTATTGCAGGGCATACTGAAGGGCGTCACCGGGGTTTTCCGTGTGTACATGGGTTTTGATAATCTCCTCATCGTCCACCACCACAACGCAGTCGCCAATGGTTTCCAAAAACAGCCGCAGGTCCAGGGGGTCCTTTTGGATTTCCGGGTCACGGCCCACCACAAACTCCGTGCAGTAGGTAAAGTTGATCTCACTGTCGAACTCCGCGGCCACATTGCGGAAGAACTCGGCGGTCTCCTGGGCACGCTCCTCTTCGGACAGGCCGCTTTCCAGCACAATGCCGCTGCGGAACACGCTGAGCATGCCCTCAAAGATCAGGCACAGACCCTGCCCGCCGGCGTCCACCACACCGGCCTTCTTCAGCACGGGCAGCAGCTCGGGGGTTTCCTCCAGGGCGTCAGCGGCGCCCATGCAGGCGGCGTCCCACACCTGGACGGGGTCGCTGCCCAGCTCCAGGGCCTCCCTGGCCCGTTCGCCGGCCACCCGGGCCACGGTGAGGATGGTGCCTTCCGTGGGCTTCATCACAGCCTTATAGGCCTCGTCCACGCCCAGCTCCAACGCGGCCACCAGGTCCTCGGCGGAGATTTCCTCTTTTCCCTCCAGGCCCTTGGAGATTCCCCGAAACAGCAGGGACAAAATGACGCCGGAGTTGCCCCGGGCGCCCCGCAGCATGGAGGAGGCGGCTTTTTTGGCCGCCTGGGCGGCGGTGGCGGTATCCTCTAAGCGCTGCATCTCCTCCGCAGCGGCGCCAATGGTCATGGACATGTTGGTGCCGGTGTCCCCATCGGGCACGGGGAAGATGTTTAGCTCGTTGATTTGCTTCTTATACTTGGAAATGTTGTTAGAGCCAGAAATGATGGCGTTTTTAAGTTGAGCTCCTGAAATCACGGAAAACACATCCTTCACCAGATAGATGGTATATCTTTTAACTAGTTTATCACAGAAATTTCAAAAATACAATCGTTCCCCGATGATTTCTAAAAATCCCGTATAAAAAAAGCCCCGCCGGGGCGGGGCAGCGGAAAAGGTCAAAGGGGGTCAGTGGCCTTTTCCGCCAGATCTACCAATTTTCGAAAGTACCCGGCTGGATTTCCGAGTTTTTTCCATACAGCAGCGCTCCTTTCCAAGAAAGAAGGTTCCCTCTGACTCTATGATATAGCTTGCAGAGTTCGCTGTCAAGAAATGTGGAGAAACTGTAATTTGTGTAACAAAAGGATGACAGCCAGAAAGGTCTCAGGTAATGGACAGCCGCTCCACGCCGGTGCACAGGCCGGTGCGCTCGTCGGCGGAAAAGAGGACGCAGTCCATCTTGCAGGGGCCTTTGGCCCAGTCAAACCGGGCGGGCATCTTGGTGCGCAGCTTGCCGATGATGATCTCCGGCTTGACCCCCAGCACCGAGTCGATCACCCCGGTCATGCCCGCGTCGGAGATGTAGCCGGTGTTGTGGGGCAGCAGGCACTCGTCGGCGGTTTGCACATGGGTGTGGGTGCCAAACAGGGCCGTCACCCGGCCGTCGGCGTAAAAGCCCAGGGCACGCTTTTCCCCGGTGGCCTCGGCGTGAAAATCCACCACCACCAGCTTGGGCAGGTCCGGGGTTTTCAGCAGGGCGTCCAGGGTTTCAAAAGGGCAGCGCAGGCTCTCCATATAAACGGTGCCCATCAGGTTGATGACGGCCACCCGCGTCCGGCCCATGTCCACCACCCGCAGGCCGCAGCCCGGGGCGGCGGGGGGAAAGTTCGCCGGACGCAGCAGCGCATCGCAGGAGTCGTACAGCTCGTAGGACTCCCGGCGGCGGAAGCTGTGGTTGCCGGTGGTGATCACGTCCACGCCGCTGTCCAGCAGGTATTCCGCCGAGGCGGGGGTGATGCCGTTGCCGTCCGCGGAGTTTTCCCCGTTGGCAATCACCAGGTCGATGGCCTTGGTCCTTTTGAGAGCGGGCAGGTGGGCGCGCAGAAACTGGCACCCCTGGCTGCCCACCACGTCGCCGATGCAGAGAATGTTCACGGTGTTGGCTCCTTTCTCTTGCGGGATTTAAGCTGTCGGGAAAGCTCCCCGTCCCAGCTGGGGTCCGGGGGGAGGGCGGCGATTTCTCTCTGAGTCTCCGTCAGGAAGGAGGGTACGGCTTCGTCCCAGCGGTCCTTCCAGGAATAGCCCAGCAGCGATGCCGTTTCCCGGCTGGCCTGAGTAAACAGCCGGCAGGCTGCTTCCAGGGCTTGGAACAGGGCCTCTCCCTGGCAGGGAGCATAGGTGGACAGATAGTCCCTCCACATTCCGGCGGGAACATGCTCCCCCAGCCGGTCCCCGGCCTTTCCCGGATAGACGGGGAAGCCCTCCCGGGCGCCGGCCAGCCAGCTGAGCATCAGCCGCAGCATGGGACGGGTACACTCCTCCAGGGTGTGCTGGGCGTATAAAAGCTGTCCGCGCCACAGCCCCTTGGATACATAGGGGGCCGTCCACCAGAACTCGTTGCGGCACTCCTGAAATACCTGGGGACTGGGACGCTCCACCCCGTAGGCGCTTTCGTCCGGCGGCGGCAGGGTGGGGAGAAATCCGTCCTTGTCCAGCAGCACCAGGCAGAGCCGGTCGTCAAAGCAGTAGCTCTGATAGTCCTCTGTCCGGGCAATGGTCAGATCGATGCGGTTGCCGTCGGCAAACTGCATCAGGTAACAGGCCATGCGGGGAAAATGCTCGGAAAAAAGCTGGCTCTCGTCGGTGCGCTGCATCACCAGCACCTCTCCAAATAAGGAGGAGATGTCCCCCTCCTTATAGGGTGCCACATCTGTCACCAGATACACAATGTCAAAGTCCCGAAACCGGTCCAGGGGAGCCGCCGGGTTTGCCCGGGAGCCATTTAAGAGGACGCCTCGCACCCGGGGGTCCCGCTCCGCGTAGTCCAAAATCAAGTTGTACATTTCCTGTTCTGTGCGCATACAGCCCCTCCTTCGCGCGGCCGGAATAAAACATACAGGGACGCACAGTGTACGTCCCTGTTCCAGTTGTTTCCCTTTCCAGAGGCCTTCTCTGGAGAATTGTATGTGGAGTCCCGGCAGAGAATCCCGGTACTTTTCCGGAGGAAAAGGCGGCTGTTTCACAGCCGAGGGATTCCAGTCCGATTCATCAGGCAGAGAACAGCGGTACTTTCCACTGGGAAAGGCAGGCGCTTCGCGCCTGAGCTGTTCTCTCGGTAGACTATGCCAAATTTTTATTTGGCACAATTTGTCTGGCAGAGAATCCCGATACTTTTCCGGAGGAAAAGGCGGCTGTTTCACAGCCGAGGGATTCTCTAGGAACGGCGATTACACAAAATTTTATTTTGCGTAATCGACCGTTCTGCTTTCCCGAATCATGTTCACCTTGATGGTGCCGGGATAATCCAGGTCCGCCTCGATCTTTTTGCAGATGTCTCTGGCCAGCAGGGTCATCTGCTCGTCGCTGACCTTCTCCGGCTTGACCATCACCCGAATCTCGCGGCCTGCCTGAATGGCATAGCAGCTCTCCACGCCCTCGAAGGAGGAGGCTACCTCTTCCAGCTTTTCCAGGCGCTTGATGTAGTTTTCCAGGTTCTCACGGCGGGCGCCGGGACGGGCGGCGGAAATGGCGTCAGCCGCCTGGACAATGCAGGCGATGACAGTTTTGGCCTCCACGTCCCCGTGGTGGGCAGCAATGGCGTGTACCACCGCTTCGCTCTCCCGGTATTTCCGGGCCACCTCCACGCCGATCTGCACATGAGAGCCTTCCATCTCGTGGTCTAGTGCCTTGCCAATGTCATGAAGCAGGCCGGCACGCTTGGCCACCGTGGGATCCAGCCCCAGCTCCGAGGCCATCATCCCAGAGAGGAACGCCACCTCGATGGAGTGATTCAGCACGTTCTGCCCATAGCTGGTGCGGTAGCGCAGGCGGCCTAAAAGCTTTACCAGCTCGTGGTGAATGCCGCCCAGGCCCACCTCCAGCACAGCCCGTTCGCCCTCCTGCTTGATGGTGGTTTCCACCTCCCGGCGGGCCTTTTCCACGGTCTCCTCAATGCGGGTGGGGTGGATGCGTCCGTCGGCAATCAGCTTTTCCAGGGCGATGCGGGCCACCTCCCGGCGGACAGGCTCAAAGCTGGACAGGGTGATGGCCTCTGGGGTGTCGTCAATAATCAAGTCCACACCGGTGAGGGTTTCAATGGCCCGGATGTTCCGGCCCTCCCGGCCGATGATGCGGCCCTTCATCTCGTCGTTGGGCAGAGGCACCACGCTGATGGCGGCCTCGGACACATGGTCCGCGGCGCACCGCTGAATGGCCAGCGCGATGATCTCCCGTGCGGATTTGTCCGCCTCCTCCTTGGTCTGCTGCTCAAATTCCCGAATTTTCACAGCCTTCTCGTGGGTCAGCTCGTTTTCCAGGTTGTTCAGCAGATATTCCTTTGCCTGCTCTACCGTGAAGGAGGAGATTTTCTCCAGCATGTCAAACTGGCTTTTCTTCACGGCCTCGGCTTCCTGCAGGCGCTCCTCGGCCTTTTTGTTCTTTTGGTCGATCTGGTTTTCCTTGCGCTCCATGCTTTCCAGCTTTTTCTCCAGGCTCTCCTCTTTTTGAAGGATGCGCCGCTCCTGATGCTGGATCTCCTTGCGCCGGTTGTTAAGCTCCTTTTCCGATTCGTCTCTCAGGCGGTGTAGCTCATCCTTGCCCTCCAGCACGATCTCCTTCTTTCTGGCCTCCGCGGATTTGATGGCGTCTCCCACAATCCGCTTGGCCTCCTGCTCTGCGGAGCCAATCTCGGCCTCCGCCTTGTTTTTGCGGTAGGTAAAGCCCAGAAAGAATGCCGCGCAGCCCGCCGCAGCGGCGGCAAGAACAGCAATGAGAATACACAGCCACACAGCAATTTGGCCCAATCAGGCACCTCCTTTGTCCTCATCTCTATTTTTTTACAAATTGCAAGTAACCTGGTACCGGGACGTGGAATGTCCCGGAAAGTGCGGGGCCGCTTCGCTATGTGGTTTTCAATGCTTCATTTTCTTATATGTTTATTGTTTCTCCCGCCGCTGGCGGGAACGTAAAAATCCCTCGGAAAAGAACGAGGAGGAAAACCGGCCCTTTTGGGCGGTTTTTATGAAAAATTACTCAATAAAGGATAAGTAAAAATGAAAAACAGGGAAATCTATATAGGAAAGCGCCAGATGCACTCTGCTTTTATTCTAGCCCCACACCGGGGGTATTGTCAAGAAGGTTGTAACATTTTATTCACAGTATTCTCACATACAGAGAGAAGTTTCTTTTTTCTTGACAACCCCCGCCGCTGGTGTTATGATTGCCTTAACATCATAAACGCGATGAAGAGGAAGCCTTCCTCCAAAGCGGGTTCCAGCACAGAGAGCGGCTGCCGCCGGCTGAAAGCGGCCGCTGGAACGGGAGGAGGGCCACCGCCTTGGAGCATCGCCCTGAACGCGGCATCTCGCTGAAGGGGCGGCGGACGGCCCCGTTACCGGCCACAATGAGGAAGCGCGTGTCCCCGGGCGGGACCTGCCGCGCTTTGAATCCGGGTGGAACCGCGGGTTTCTGGCAAATTTTTTTGAACAGCCGGACGCCTGCCCCAGAGTGTTTGCTGGGGCAGGCGTTTTTTGTTTCCCCGGCGGAAAGGAGTTATCCCATGATAAAGATCGATCTAAAAGGCCAAGTGAAGGAGTTTGAAAGCGGCGTTACCCCGGCGGACGTAGCCAAGTCCATTGGCATGGGGCTGTATAAGTCCGCCTGCGCCGCCAGAATCGACGGCCAGGTCTGTGACCTGCGCACCCCCATCACCCAGGACTGCGCCCTGGAGATCCTCACCTTCGACACGGAGGAGGGCAAACACGCCTATTGGCACACCACCTCTCACATTCTGGCTCAGGCCGTGCTGCGGCTGTATCCCGGCACCAAGTTCTCCATTGGGCCGGCCATTGACAACGGCTTTTATTACGATTTCGATTTGGAGAACCCTCTCTCCGCCGACGACCTTCCCAAGATCGAGGAGGAGATGAAACGGATCATCAAGGAGAACCTGCCCCTGGAGCGCTTTGAGCTGCCCGTGCCAGAGGCCAAGGCCCTGATGGAAGGCCAGCCCTACAAGGAGGAGCTGATCGACGAGCACGCCGGTAAAGGGGAGAACATCAGCTTCTACAAGCAGGGAGATTTCACCGACTTGTGCGCCGGTCCCCACCTGCTGAGCACCGGGTCTGTAAAGGCTGTAAAGTTAACCGCCATTACGGGCGCTTACTGGCGGGGCGACGCCAAGAACAAGATGCTGACCCGAGTGTACGGCATTTCCTTCCCCAAGCAGAGCCTGTTGGACGAGCACCTGCACATGCTGGAGGAGGCCAAAAAGCGGGATCACCGCAAGCTGGGCAAGGAGCTGAACCTGTTTATGCTGCGGGACGAAGGCCCCGGCTTCCCCTTCTTTCTGCCCAAGGGCATGGTGCTGAAAAACACCCTGATCGACTACTGGCGCCAGGTCCACAAGAAGTACGGCTATGTGGAGATCTCCACCCCCATCATTCTCAGCCGCAAGCTGTGGGAGCGGTCCGGCCACTGGGATCACTATAAGGACAACATGTACACCACCGTCATCGACGATGAGGATTTCGCCATCAAGCCCATGAACTGTCCCGGCGGCATGATGGTTTACCAGAGCCAGCCCCACTCCTATCGGGACCTGCCTCTGCGGGTGGGAGAGCTGGGCCTGGTGCACCGCCACGAGCTTTCCGGCACCTTGCACGGCCTGTTCCGGGTGCGGTGCTTCACCCAGGACGACGCCCACCTGTTCATGACTCCCGAGCAGCTGAAGGATGAGATCAAAAACGTGGTCAAGCTCTTTGATGAGGTGTACTCTGTGTTTGGCCTGTCCTATAAGATTGAGCTGTCCACCATGCCCGAGGATCACATCGGCACCGTGGAGCAGTGGGAGCACAACCAGGAGATCCTGAAGGAAGCCATCACCGAGATGGGCAAGGACTTTGAGGTCAACGAGGGGGACGGCGCCTTCTACGGCCCCAAGCTGGACTTCCATCTGGCGGACTCTCTGGGCCGGACCTGGCAGTGCGGCACAGTGCAGCTGGACAGCCAGCTGCCCGAGCGGTTCGAGCTGGAGTATGTGGGCGAGGACGGCCAGAAGCACCGGCCCGTCATGCTGCACCGGGTGGTGCTGGGCTCCATCGAGCGGTTTATCGGCGTGATTACCGAGCATTTCGCGGGCAAGTTCCCTCTGTGGCTCAGCCCTGTGCAGGCGGTGATTCTGCCCATTTCCGAGCGGCACCACGCCTATGCCCTCCAGCTGCAAAGACAGCTGGAGGAGGCTGGCCTGCGGGTGGAGTGCGACGTCCGCAACGAGAAGATCGGCTACAAGATTCGGGAGGCCCAAATGCAGCAGACGCCCTACATGCTGGTGGTGGGCGACAAGGAGGCTGAAAGCGGCGCCGTGTCCGTGCGGCACCGGAAGGACGGCGACCTTGGCTCCATGACGTTGGCGGAGTTTATCGCCAAGGCCCAGGCGGAAGTGGAGAGCAAGGAGATCAAATAAGCAGCCGGAAGGCCCGCGGACTGGGGGGCGGCGCCGCCCCGTTCAAGAAAACCAAGGGGATTGCCAGCCCGGGTGAGGCCCGTGAGCAATCCTTGGACGCTTTCCGGAAAGTATAGAAAGAGGACATCCCATCTGTGAAAACGGGATGTCCTCTTTTGCGTTATTGAGAAAGAGAGCGGGGCGTTACTCCTTCATTCCCACCGTCTGGGCCAGCACCATGGGCTGGCGGTTCTCCTGGGTATAGGCCTTCCACTCCGGCAGGCCCTCTCCGTTGGGATTGCCGGTCATGGCAAAGTTTGCCCAATAGCCGCTCATAATCCGGGCCAGCTCCCAGTCGCAGTCTTCCCAGGGGCGCCAGCAGCGGTTCATGGTTTCAAACTCGTACCACAGCTCGCTGGAGTGGAACGCTCCCGCGTTGTCCCCCGGCAGCTTCCGGTCGAAGAAGTAGAAGTAGGCGGGCTGGCGGCCCAGCTTCAGCTGGTTCTCGCAGAAACGGGCGCCGCTTTCCTGGAGCAGCACGCCGTCCCCAATGTCGTCGCCGGTGGAGCCAATCATGTAGGCGATGTTGTGAATGTCTCCGCTGAGGGCCAGCTCATCGGTGGTGGCGGACAGCAGCCAGCCGTCCACATGGGGCGTCCAGCTCAGGCCGTCGCCCTGCACCGCGTAGGCCGCGTCACGCAGCTTTAGGGCGGGAACCTGCCGCAGCTCCTGGATGGTGGACACGCCCAGGTGCTCCATCAGCTTTTTGGAGGTCTCCCACAGCTGGGCTTTTTCCGCCGTGACCCGAATGGCCTGAATGCCGCCGCCGCTCTGAAGGATGGCGCCCTTCATCATGCCCTGGGACAGAGGGGAGGAGATGATGGTCTGCACGCTCATGCAGCCGGCGGACTGTCCGGCGATGGTGATCTGGTCTGGGTTGCCGCCAAAGGCGGCAATATTTTCCCGCACCCACTTCAGGGCGAAGATCTGGTCCAAAATGCCGTAGTTGCCGGACACGCCTTCCTCAGTTTCCGCCTCCAGGTCCGGGTGGGCGAAGAAGCCGAACACGTTTACCCGATAGTTGATGGTCACCAGGATGACGCCCTTTTTGGCCATACCCTCGCCGTCGAACTCCTTTTCCGTGCCGCAGCCGTGCATAAAGGCCCCACCGTGAATCCAGAACAGTACGGGCAGCTTGTCTCCGGGCTGGGCGCCGGCCGGGGTCCAGATGTTCAGATACAGGCAGTCCTCGCTTTCCGGGGGAACCATGTCGTCGTAAAATTCCTTGCTGTAAAAGTCCATGACGGTCAGATCCGCCTGGGGGCAGCGGGGAGAAAACTGGGTGCAGTCCAGAGTGCCTTCCCAGGGCTGATGCTCCTGAGGGCGGCGGAACCGCAGGTCCCCCACCGGGGGCTGGGCGTAGGGGACGCCCCGGAAGACGGCGGTTTTCCCGTCCTGGCTCCAAGCGCCCTGAATGGCGCCCTGCTTGGTGTTGACAGTTGTGTTCATGGCAAGAATCCTCCTTTGGGTTTTAAGAATGTTGGTATGATATAGCAGCGAAACGCTAGGTGTTTTCCGGCGTGGGCAGACGGAGCCGCTGGGCGGTTTCCTCCAGGCTGTGGGAGTCCTTTCCCAAGGCGGGCCAGGCGTTCAGCCCGTCCCCTTCCTTTCGGGGAATGATGTGAAAGTGCAGATGCGGCACCGACTGCTGGGCGCTCTTTCCGCTGGCGCAGAGAATGTTCACCCCGTCAAAGCCGCAGCTTTCCACATAGTGGTCGGCAATCAGCCGCACAGTGCCTGCCAGCTGCAGGGCGGTTTCCTCTCCGCAGTCCTTCATGGAACCTACATGAGCTTTGGGAATTACCAGGGTATGGCCCTCCACGTCCCCGGCGGTGTCCAAAAAGGCCAAAGTGTAGTCGTCCTCATAGATTTTATAGCACAGGGACTGGTCCTGCACAATGCGGCAGAACGCGCAGCCCTCCTGAGACTGCTCCTCCTGGGGAGAATTGTCCTCCAGGGGGATGGGCTCCAGCAGCCCCGGTTCTTCCGAGGGAGGGGGCAGCTCCTCCTCCTTTAAGCGGGGGATGAAGCGGGGCGCGAATTTTCCCTTGCCCCGGCCCATGATATACAGCGCGCCTATGATGGAAAATAGCACCGCTCCCACAAAGTTCACCAGCAGGTCCTTCATGGTGTCGTGCAGGCCGATGTCCAAATAGGCGGGCCAGCTCTGACCGTTGACAACCACGCTGTCAACAGCCACCTGCTCGGCCACGTTGCGGCCGTCGGGGTTTAGGCTCACCGAGGAAATAGCTGAAATCCAGGTGTCCTTCTGCATGTCGGTGTGGAAGAAAACGTCCATGCCGTACTCGAAAAATTCCCACACCACGCCCACTGTCATGGAGAAGCAGAAGGCCACCAGGGCCACAAACGCCGGGGAAAGCCGGACCTTAAACTTCCGGCTGCGGTTTAAGATGTCCACCATGGCAATGCCGATGGCGGCCATCAAAAAGCCGTTCATGGTGTGGAGCATGGTGTCCCAGAAGGGGAAGATCAAATAGTATTCCTGAATTTCCCCCAGAATCTCCGCCGAAAAAATAAACAGCAGGATGATGATTTCCAGGGTGTTTGGCACATCGATGTGCAGCCGGTGCTCCACAAAGGTGGGAATCATAAACAGTACCAGGGTCAGCCCGCAGAGAAACACGTTGTAGTAGTCTCCCTTTACCGCCTCCAGCACCAGCACCAAAAGCACCAGGGCGCGCAGCACCACATAGGTGGTGAAGAGCAGAGGATGCTTGTGAACGTCTCCCTTCATCTGTGCCCGAATTTCCTGGCGGTGCAGGCGTTTTTCCTCCCGGGTCCGCTTGGGACGGGGCTGCTTTTTCATAAAATCCCTCTTTTCCAGCTGTGATAGATGGCCGTTTTCCTGTTTATCATACCACATTCCTCACAAAAGAAAAAGCAGTACGAAAAAATTATCTGTTTAGAAAAAAAGGCAGGAGCCCAGCCGCTCCTGCCTGTGAAAAAGCTGAAGGAATAAACTTAGTCCGCCTTGGGAAAAAGCCGCCGGTAGACAAGGGCGCCCAGGGCGGTTGCCAAAATCAATCCCAGCCCCAGGGTGAACAATCCCCATTCCACACCCAGGGCGTCGCCCACGGCGCCAGTCACCGGGCTGGCGGCAATCATGAAAAGGCTGTAAGCCATGCTGTTCACGCTGACCAGGGTGGCCCGCTGGTCGCTGGGGAAGGCGTGGTTCAGGGCAGCGTCCAGCCGCAGGTCCAGCAGGTTGAACACCCATTGGGCCAGGGAGCCTCCCAGCAGAGCCACAGGCCACCAGGAGGCTCCCGCCAGCAGGGTGGCCGCGCCGCAGCCCAAGCCGCAGAGCACCGCCCTGGGGAACAGCCGTCCCTTGGACCGGGCCGCCAAGGCCATTCCAAAAGTTCCCGCCAGGCCGGGAACCATCAAGGCCGCTCCCAGATAAAGGGTGGGAAGGCCGCTGTCCAGCAGGTGCTGCTGCAGGTACATAAAGGTCAGGTAAACGGGGGTTGCGGCGGCGCCGCCGGCCAGGATCATCCAGGCCGCTCTGGGGTTGCGCCGCAGAAAGCGCCAGCTCTCCCAGAAGTGGCGCTTCAGCCGGGGGCCGAGCTGGGCAAAGGGGTGCTGGGTCCGCTGGCGCTGGGTTTCCGTAACCAGCGGCTCCGCCAGGGCCAGCGCCGCCGACCCGCAGACGGCGGAGCAGGCCGCCGTAAGGAGATAGGCGGGGAAAAAGCCCAGCAGCGCCGCCACCCCGCCCAGCAGCCTGCTGAGAGAGGCGGAAGCCTGAGAGGCTCCCATCAGCCAGGCGTTTTGTCTCAGATAGCTCCCCTCTTTTCCGGCGGCTTTCAGGCTGTCGTAGGTCAGGGCCTCCTGGGTGCCGGAGCAGAGGTTGTACATCAGCGCCTGAAAGGCCATGGAGACGCACACGCCCCAAAACCCTTGGCTGAGGGCCATGGACAGGGCGGAGACAATCCCAAACAGACTGGAAAGGGCCAGGGTGCGCTTGCGGCCCATCAGGTCCGCCAGCATGCCGCTGGGTACCTCGAAGAGAAAGCTGACAATGTGGAACACTCCCTCGGCAATGCCCACCTGGGCCAGAGAAAACCCTCGGGAAAGGAGAAACACCACCCACACGCCGTCGGCGATGCGGAAGGAAAAGAGAAAATTGTAAATGTGCAGAAAGAAAAGCTGTCTTTTTAAGTTCATCGGTAACCATCCCATCTTGTTGATAAAATCGCGAACAAGGCGCCGGCATTTTTCCGGGATGGACCAAAAAAAGCCGTGGCGAAACCACCACGGCAAAAAAGCTTTTTGTCGCGGATCTTCGGAAAAATGGGCGCACTTTCAGACGGGATGGCTTAATCCTGCCCGTTGGACTGCATGAGAACATTCTGAATCCAGCCCATTGCGCGCCGCTCCTTTCCATTGATCCACAAAATTTTTTTACAGTATAGCACAAAAGGAGAAAAAAGGCAAGGCCCTTTGTCAGTTTTTCAGACTCTGCAGGGGCGCGGGGATTTTCCCGCCCCGGTGGATGAACACGCTGGGAGAGGCGGTGTTCACCTCCATAATAGGGCCTTTTCCCAGCAAGCCGCCGAAGTCCAGCTCTTCCCCGGCCTTTTTTCCCACGGCGGGAATCACCCGCACGGCGGTGGTCTTGGAGTTGACCATGCCAATGGCGGCTTCGTCCGCGATGATGCCGGAGATGATTTCCGGGGTGGTGTCCCCGGGGATATTGATCATGTCCAGGCCCACGGAGCAAACCGCGGTCATGGCCTCCAGCTTGGTCAGGGTCAGACAGCCGGAGCGGGCGGCCTCAATCATGCCCGCGTCCTCGGTGACGGGAATGAAGGCGCCGGAAAGCCCGCCCACGCTGGAGGAGGCCATAACGCCGCCCTTTTTCACCGCGTCGTTCAAGAGGGCCAGAGCCGCCGTGGTGCCGTGAGCGCCGCACTGCTCCAAGCCCATGCCCTCCAAAATATAGGCCACGCTGTCTCCAATGGCGGGAGTGGGAGCCAGGGACAGGTCCACAATGCCGAAGGGGACGCACAGGCGGCGGCTGGCCTCCTGGGCCACCAGCTGGCCCATACGGGTGATCTTGAAGGCCGTGCGCTTAATCAGCTCGGCGATTTCCGTAAGGCTCTTGCCCTCTCCGTGCTTTTTGATGGCGGCCCGCACCACCCCGGGACCAGAGACGCCCACGTTGATGACGCAGTCCGGTTCCCCGGGGCCGTGGAAGGCGCCGGCCATAAAGGGGTTGTCCTCCGGGGCGTTGCAGAACACCACCAGCTTGGCCGCGCCGATGCACTCCCGGTCGGCGGTGCGCTGGGCGGTTTCCTTGATGACCCGGCCCATCTTTTCCACCGCGTCCATGTTGATGCCGGCCTTGGTGGTTCCCACGTTGACGGAGGAGCATACCAGCTCGGTTTCGTCCAGCGCCTGGGGAATGCTCTCAATCAGGGCGTAGTCACCAGGGCCAAAGCCCTTGTGGACCAGGGCGGAGTAGCCGCCGATGAAGTTCACCCCCACGGTGTGGGCGGCCCGGTCCAGGGCCTTGGCAAAGTGGATGGGGGAGGCCGCGGGGCAGGCTCCGGCGATCATGGCAATGGGGGTGACAGAGATGCGCTTGTTGATGATGGGGATGCCGTACTGCCGGGAGATGTCCTCGCCGGTTTTTACCAGATTTTCAGCGTAGCGGCAGATTTTGTCATAGACCTTCCGGGCGGCCCGGTTCACATCGGGGTCGATGCAGTCCAGCAGGGAAATGCCCATTGTAATGGTCCGCACGTCCAGGTCCTCGTTGTCGATCATATTGATGGTCTCTAGGATTTCATTGGTGTTCAAAAGGGAATCATCCTTTCCTTCGTTCCTTCATATAAAAAACGTGCTAAGGGAGGTGCTGTGCCCCTGGCGTGACGGAGAGGGCAAGCCAGCGCCCCGCAAGCTGTTTGAAAAAAGATAAGCTTGCGCAAGAACTTCACCCGCCTGCGGCGCGCACGTGCGCTATCCTTCTGACGAGCACGAGCGAAGCGAGCTGCCACAGGCGCGAATAGACAGCGGAGGCACTCCGCCGCGCACGCGCGTTAACGTCCTGCGCAAGCGCGGCGTTCAGCCGCCGCTCCAAGGCGCGAAGAGACAGCGGAGGCATTCCTCCGCGCATGTGCGTTAACGTCCTGTGCAAGCGCGGCGTTCAGCCGCCGCTCCAAGGCGCGAAGAGACAGCGGAGGCGCTCCGCCTAGATCCGGTGCATGGAGTTGAAAATGTCCTCGTGCATCACATGAATTTTCAAATTGTTTTCCGCGCCCAGGCGGTCAAACTCGTCCGCCAGGTCCGCCACTTCTGCCGAGGCCCGGGTGATGTCCACCAGCATGACCATCACAAACATATCCTGTAAAATGGACTGGGTTACCTCCAGCACGTTGACGCCCTTCTCCGCGCAGATGCCCGACACTTTGGCCAGGATGCCCACCATGTCCTTTCCAATAACGGTGATAACGGCCTTTTCTGTTTTTTCCATTTGCGTACCCTTCCTTTCCCGGTCTCTTTGCTGTTCATTATGGGCCAAAGGGGGCGTTCTGTCAAGTTTTTCCCTTTCTTCCTTCCCTTTTTCTCAAACTTGTGATAAGATAGTGCCAGGCGTCTCTTTTTTTAGAGACCGCCGGTGAAAGAGTCTGTGAAAGGAGCGCTGCCCTTTGCGATATAGATTTGCCTGCGACTGCCACAACCATTCCAGCTGTTCCCCCGACGGAGCGGACATGGTGCTGGAAATGCGCCGCCGGGCTCAGGAACTGGGCCTGTGGGCCCACACCCTGACGGACCACTGCGAGTGCCAGAGCTTTTTCAGCCGCTACCGCTCCCGGGTGGAGCGGGCTTGGGAGGAGATGGCCCTGCAAATTCCCCAGGGAGGAGCCACCCGCTTTTACCGGGGCATCGAGCTGGGCCAGCCCAACCAGGACCCGGCCGCGGCGGAAGAGGCCCTGGCAGGCCGGGACTATGACTTTGTCATTGGCTCTATCCACAACATCCGGGGATACGAGGACTTTTTCTTCCTGGATTACTCCCGGGTGGAGCCTGGCTATATCGACCACCTGCTTGCCACCTATTGGGAGGAGGAGCTGGAGGTGATTCGCTGGGGCCGGTTCGACGCCCTGGGCCATTTGACCTACCCGCTGCGCTACATCCAGGGGGACCACGGCATCCCGGTGGACCTTTCCCGGCACCAGGAGGCCATTGACTCCATTTTCCGGGCGCTGATCGGCTCTGGGAAGGCTCTGGAGGTGAACACCTCCGGCTACCGGCAGAAGATCGGCAGGCCCCTGCCGGACCTGCCCCTGGTGCGCCGTTACCGGGAGCTGGGCGGAGAGCTGGTCACTCTGGGCAGCGACGCCCATTCCACGGCGGACTTGGGCAAGGGCATTGAGGACGGCATGGACCTGCTGAGGGAAGCGGGATTCCGGTACCTTGCCGTGTACGAGGGGCACAGGCCCATTCTGCTGCCGCTGGAGTGACCGCGGGGCGGCGCCGCCGGAGCGGACCGCCGGCATAAACATGAGCATTGAGAAGGAGGACTTTGTATGGCAATGGATCGACTGTTGGAGCTGCTGCAGGATCAGGCCAATCTGACCATGTCTCAGCTGGCCTCCATGCTGGGGGAGCGGGAAGAGGACGTGGCAAAGGCCATTAAGAAATACGAGAAAGAGGGCATCATCAAGGGGTATCACGCCCTGATTAACTGGGAGCGCACAGAGGTGCCCCGGGCCACCGCTCTGATTGAGCTGCGGGTGACGCCCCAGAAGGACACCGGCTTTGACGAGATTGCCGGCCGGGTGATGAACTTTCCAGAGGTGGAAAGCGTCTATCTCATGTCCGGCGGCTATGACCTGGCGGTAACTGTGACGGGCAAGACCATGTCGGACATCGCCATGTTTGTGGCAAAGCGCCTGGCAACCATCGACGGCGTTCTGTCCACCGCCACCCACTTTGTGCTGACCAAGTACAAGGACGGCGGCGTGGTGTTTGCCGACGACTATGAGGAAATTGACGAGAGAGGGAGCAATCTGTGTGATTGATTACGAGAATTTAGTGAACCGCAATATAAAGCGGATCAAGCCTTCGGGCATTCGGAAATTCTTTGACATTGCCAACGAGATGGACGACGTGATCTCCCTTTCCGTGGGCGAGCCGGACTTCCACACCCCCTGGCATATCCGGGAGGCCGGCATCGAGAGCCTGGAAAAAGGGCGCACCAGCTATACCCCCAACCGGGGCTTTCTCAGGCTGCGGGCGGAGATCTCCAATTTTTTAGAGCGCCATTACACTGTAAAATACGACCCGCAGACCGAGATCCTTGTCACCGTGGGCGGCAGCGAGGCCATTGATCTGGGGGTGAGAAGCCTGATCAATCCCGGGGACGAGGTGCTGATCCCCGAGCCCAGCTTTGTGTGCTATGTTCCCATCACGGAAATGGCGGGAGGCGTGCCGGTGATTATCGAGACAAAGCCGGAGAACAAGTTTCGCCTGACCGCCCAGGAGCTGGAGGAGAAGATTACGGACAGGACGAAGCTGCTGATTATGCCCTATCCCAACAATCCCACCGGGGCCGTCATGCGCCGGTCGGATTTGGAGGCCATTGCCCAGGTGGTGGAGCGCCACAACCTGCTGGTGCTCTCCGACGAGATTTACGCCTCCCTCACCTATGGGGAGGAGCCACACACCGCCTTTTCCGCCCTGCCCGGCATGAAGGAGCGGACCATTTTGGTCAACGGGTTTTCCAAGTCTCACTCCATGACGGGGTGGCGCATGGGCTACGCCGCCGGTCCCCGGGAGATCATCTCCCTGATGACCAAGCTGCACCAGTTCGCCATTATGAGCGCCCCCACCATGAGCCAGTACGCCGCCATTGAGGCCATGAAAAACGGCGACGACGACATCGCCTATATGCGGGAGCAGTACGACATGCGCCGCCGCCTGATTGTGGACGGCTTAAACAGCATGGGCCTGAAATGCTTTGAGCCGGAGGGAGCCTTCTATGTGTTCCCCTCTGTAAAATCCACGGGATTGACCTCCCAGGAGTTTTGCGAGCGGCTGATTTATTCCAAGCAGGTGGCGGTGGTACCCGGCGACGCCTTTGGCGACTGTGGCGAGGGCTTTGTGCGGATCTCCTACTGCTACTCCACCAAGCACATCATCGAGGCTCTGGAGCGGATGGAAGCGTTCCTGAAGGAGCTGTAAATGAGCGGGGAGAAGGTTTGGCTGTCCCGGTGCGGGGGCTACCGGCCGGAGGAGCTGCTGGCCCAGGTGGAGGAGGCCTTCGACGCCCTGGGCGTGTGGGAGGAGCTGAAGCCCGGCATGCAGGTGGTGCTCAAGCCCAACCTGGTCATCAGCGCCAAGCCGGAGGCCGCCATCGCCACCCACCCTGGGCTGGTGGCGGCGGTGGGCCGGTGCGTCCAAAAGGCCGGGGGACAGGTAATCATCGCGGAAAGCCCCGGCGGGCCTTACACCCCCGCGGCGATGAAGGCTGTTTTTCGGGGCTGCGGCTACACGGAGATGGCCAAGGAGTGGGGCTTTACCCTCTATACGGACTGCAAAAGCCGGGAGGTCTCCCTGCCTGGGGCGGTGCGCTGCCGCCAGCTCTCCGTGGCGGAGCCGTTTCTCACCCGGGACTATCTGATTGACCTGGCCAAGCTGAAAACCCACGGCATGGTGGGTTTTTCCGGGGTGGTGAAGAATTTGTTCGGGACGGTGCCGGGGCTGCAAAAGCCAGAGCTGCACTGCCGGTTCCCGGAGAAGCAGGCCTTTTCGGAGATGCTGGTGGACCTGTGCGATTTTCTCAAGCCGGACCTGTGCTTTACCGATGGGATTCTGGCAATGGAGGGCGACGGCCCCACGGGAGGGCAGCCCCGGCGCATGGGGGTGCTGGGCGCCAGCAAAAGCCCCTATGCTCTGGATGTGTGCATGGCCTCCCTGATCGGCCTGGAGCCGGAGGGCGTCTTGATGCTGAAGGAGGCTTGCCGGCGGGGGCTGGGGCCCATTTCCCCGGCGGAGTGCCGGCTGGTGAAGGAGCGGATAGAGCCTTTGGCTCAGCCGGATTTTGTAAAGGCCCGGGCCTCCAGCACGGACTTTATTGACAGGCTGCCAAAAATCCTGCGGCCGGCGGCCAAAAGGCTTGCCACGCCCACCCCGAAAATCCGGCGGGCAGAGTGCGTGGGCTGCGGCAGGTGCGCCGAAAGCTGCCCTCAGCACACCATCCAGATTCGGGATGGGAAAGCTGTGATCGACTATAAAAAGTGCATCCGCTGTTTTTGCTGCCACGAGATGTGTCCCAAGCATGTGATCGACATCCGGCGGTGGAGCCTGCTCCATTTTTAGTGTACGGTTTTTCGAACAGCGAATGGGTGAAAGAAGCGGCGGGACTGCCCTGCCGCCATAAGGACGGAGCGACCGATGAAACTGAAAGCATACGCGAAAATCAACCTGACCTTGGACGTCACCGGGCGCCGGGAGGACGGGTATCACACCTTGGACACGGTGATGCAGAGCATTTCCGTGTGGGACGAGGTGGAGATCAAAAAGATCAACAGGCCGGGTATCCGGCTGTTCTGCAACCGGGAGTACCTTCCCGTGGACACCAAAAACACGGCCTTTCGGGCGGCGCAGTATTTCTTTGAGCATTGCGGCATCACCGGCCAGGGGCTGGCAATCAATATTCGGAAGTATGTGCCAAGCCGGGCGGGAATGGGCGGAGGCAGCGCCGACGCCGCGGCGGTGCTGCACGGGCTGAACCACATGTTTCGGACCAGCCTGCCCTTGGACACCCTGGTGAAGCTGGGGGCCAGGGTGGGGGCCGACGTACCCTTCTGCGTGGTGGGCGGCACCTGCCGCTGCCAGGGCATTGGAGAGCGGGTAGAGCCGGTGTCCCCTTTGCCGGACTGCTGGCTGGTCATCTGCAAGCCTCCCGCCGGCATGAGCACTCCCCGGGCCTACGCTCTGATCGACCAGTTTCCCATCTCCCGCGCCCAGGCCACGGGGCGAATGGTCTCCCTGCTGTCCGGCGGGGACCTTCGGCGCATTGGCGAGGGCGTGGCAAACCGCTTTGACGAGACCATGAAGCTTCAACAGGTGCGGGAAATCAAGCGGATTATGGGCAATTCCGGGGCTTTTGGCGCCAGCATGACCGGCAGCGGCTCCGCGGTGTTCGGCATTTTCGATTCTGAAGCGGCAGCCCGGGCCTGCATGCAGCAGCTGGAGGGCAAGGGCCGGCTGTATTTGGCCCGTCCTTTGGACCACAGCTGGGAGTTCAGCCCGGACAAGTGACCGTATTTTCAGACAGAAAAACAGGCTTTTATAAAAAAGGGTCCCAGAGAATTTCTCTGGGACCCTTTTCGCGCTGGCCGTTATTCCGCTTCTTGCTGTACGAAAAAGTGGGCAGTAATTTGTCCTCCCCCCTGGGGGGCGTTTTCCACTGTCAAGGCGCCGCCGTGTTTTTCGCAGAGTACCCGGCACAGGTACAGCCCCAGGCCAAAGTGCATCTCTCCTTGGGGAGAAGGGCTTTTGTCCGCCCGGTAATAGGGGTCCGAGGCCCGCTTCAGGGCTGTGGGAGAAAAGCCCGGCCCGTCGTCCCGCACTGTGAGGGAAAGCATATTCCCTTCCAGCAGGACCTGAGTCCATACCGTTGTTTGGGCGTAGCGCCCCGCGTTGGAGAGCAGGTTTTCATAGACCTGAAACAGCAGCTCCCGGTCCAGAAAGAGAGCGCCATCTCCCTGGGCGGAAAATTGAAATCCCTCCTGTCCCCGGAGGATTTCCCCTGTCTCCTTCAGCTGGCCGCAGAGGGAGAAAAAGGGGACACTGGCCTTTTGGGGCTTCAGGTCCTCCAGCTGCTGGATGGAGTTCATGCTTTCCACATAGCGCTGGAGCCGGGTCAAGCTGCGCTTCATTGTCAAGACGGTGTTCACCGTCTCTTCCGGGGACAGGTCCCCGGAAGGGAGGGCGTCCAACAGCAGATCGCTGTACCCCTGGAGCACGGTCAGGGGTGTGCGCAGGTCGTGGGAAAAAGCGGCGTTTAAACGCTTGCGCTCCTCCACGGCGTTCCACAGAGAGCGGTTGTTCTCCTCCAGGGAGGCCCGCATAATCTCGAAGGACCGGCACAGGCGGCCCAGCTCGTCGGTGCTGGGGTGCTGCACATGAAAGTCCAAATCGTTCTGTCCGATTTTTCGGGCAGCGTTGTTGAGAATGGCCAAGGGTTTCTTGATCTTCCAATGGTAGAACCACCAGGCGTCCGCGAAGAAGGCCAGGACCGCCGTTAGGATAAAGACGCAGACGGCGATTTCCCCCACGTTTCCATAGAAAAAGCGCAGCGGTCCTGCCGGGATGAATTGAGTGGTGGGGGTCGTTTCAATGGGGTAAATCTCTCCGGTGTCCGGATCAATATAGGAATAGGGCTTGGTGGCCTCGATATACAGGGTGGTGCCGTCCGGGGATATGGCGTAATATTCCCCGGTTTCGCTCTCCTCGGCGTAATAGGGGGTGATGTACTTGTAATACAGGGCGTCCCTGGCCCATTCCAGCCCCCAGCTTTCCAGGGCGATGAGCAGAAAGGCTCCCGCCGCGCAGACCAGGGTGGTGCAGACCAGCGCCCACCGCAGGGACACCCTTCTCCGCCAGGGGAGCTTGCCGGAGGAATTCTTCCTTTTAAGATGGAAAAGCCTTACTGCCATTTGTAGCCCACGCCCCACACAGTGGCGATCCGGTCGCCGCAGCCTGCGGCGGTAAGCTTTGCCCGGATGCGCCGGATATGCTCTGCCACTACAGAGCTGTCCCCCTCGCTGTCCCAGCCCCACACGGACTCGTAAATCCGCTCCCGGTCAAAGACCTGGGAGGGGTGCATGGACAGCAGCTCCACAATGTCAAACTCCTTTTTCGCCAGATGCACGGGCTGGCCGTCCTGATAGGCGCACCGGGCGCCGTAGTCAATGACAAGCCCCTGGTCAAACTTGACCTGGGCCTGTCCCTGGCGGCGCTCCTCCCGGCGGAGATGGGCCGCCACCCGGGCCAGCAGCTCCTGGGTGGAGAAGGGCTTTAAGATGTAGTCGTCGCCTCCGGCGGCAAAGCCCATCACCTTGTCCGCGTCCTCAATGCGGGCGGTGAGAAACAAAATGGGGCAGTTGACAAAATCCCGGATTTGCCTGCACAGGGTGAAGCCGTCCATGTCGGGCATGTTCACATCCAGCAGGATCAGGTCGGGCTGCTGGGAACAAAGCTCCAGCGCCTGCTGTCCTCCAGTGGCCGTCAGCACCAGATAGCCCCGGCGGGTGAACAGGTCCTTCAGCAGCTGGACAATGTCGGCCTCGTCGTCCACCACCAAAAGCTTGTAGGCCATGAGAATCCCTCCTTTTTCATGGGGCCAGTATAGCGGGAGAGTTTCAACTTTTTTTCACCCAGTGCCTGGGCTCTCGATTCGCGCCTTGGGGTCCTGGTCCCCAGTGGGGACCGTTCAGGACCGGTCTACGCTCCGCTTCGGTCGGTGCTGGGCGCCTGCCACTGGCAGACAGCACCCGAGCCGGCAGGCGAGACCGGCGGCTGAACGCCGCGCCTGCGCGAACCACTAGCGCACATGCGCGCCGGAGGCGGGTGAAAGTTTTTTGTCAAGTTTTTTCAAAAATTCGCCAGGGCGGCAGAGAGGTACCCATTGGTATTCTTGCCCCAGTGTTTCGCTCTCAAAACACTGCCCCGCACACCAGGCCGGTGATTACGGCTGAGACGTACAGAATTCCCACCAGCAGCAGGTTTTCCTTCCAGCGCCGGTTGTACTGGAACAGCACCGCCAGGCCCACCCCGGCCCCGGTGCACAGCCCGGCCACCGCCGCCCCAAAGGACAGGGAGCCGGACAGGTACAGCTCGGTGAGAATCACCGAGGAGGCGCAGTTGGGGATAAAGCCGATGAGCGCCGCCAGCAGGGGCTGGAACACGCTGCCGGAGAGCAGCACCTGGGAGATGCGCTCCTCGCCCACCAGGTGGATGGCCCCGCCCAGCACCAGGTTGACCAGCAGCAGAAACAGGGCCACCTTCCCGGTGTGAACCAGGGCGGAGCGGACAATGCCGTGCTCCTCGCAGCCGCAGTCCTGGCACAGATCCTCAAAGGGGCGGCTGGCCTCCCTGTGAGGCAGGCGCCTCCACAAAACGTCCGTCAGCAGGCCGAACACCGTCCCGGACACCAGCTTCACTCCCAGCAGCAGAAGCAGGTCCGGCAGGGCGCCGGGCTGGGAGACCAGAATGGGAAGGGCCTCGTCACTGGTGGCCAGAAACACCGCCACCAGGGTACCCGGGGTGATGAGCCGCCCGGCGTAGAAATTGGCGGCGGCCACGGAAAAGCCGCATTGGGGTACCAGCCCCAGCACAGCTCCTCCCACGGGACCGAAGGGACCCATACGGGCCAGGGCGCCGGTGAGCCTCTCGCTGGCCCGGTGTTCTAAAAATTCAATGAGCAGATAGGCCCCAAGCAGGAAGGGCAGGGTCTTGCATGTGTCCAAAAGGGCGTCCCACAGTATTTCCAGCATAGCAGCACCTTTCCTTACGTTCTTTTATACCTGTTGGCAGCTGGGCGGCGGCGCGCCGCTGCCGTGGTGGTACTATTATAGCATCCCTGTCAAATGGGACGCATATTCCGCCCCAAACCGGCCCACACTTTTTCCAGAACCTGGAAAGGAAGGAACGGCTTATGAAGGAAAGTAAACGTACTCATTTCAAAAGGCTGCTGGGAAAGGCCCTGGCCTGCGGCTTTGTACTGGCGGCGCTGGCAAGCTTTTTCCCCTTTGCCGCCGCCTGCGGACAGCTGCCTCAAAACGTGGTGCGGCTCCATGTGGTGGCCAATTCCAACTCCCAAGAGGACCAAGCGGTAAAGCTGCTGGTACGGGACGCGGTGCTGGAGGAGTGTGCCCGCTGGTATCAGGGCGCGGACTCGATGGAGGAGGCCAGCGCCCAGCTGTGTACCCATTTGCAGTCCATCGCCGAAGCCGCCCGGGAAACCCTTCGGGAGCAAGGGGCGGCGTACAGTGCCGCGGCCCAGGTGACAGAGATGTACTTTTCCACCCGGGACTACGGGGATTTCTCCCTGCCCGCCGGACGGTACCGGACGCTGCGGGTCACCCTGGGCCGGGGGCAGGGGAAGAACTGGTGGTGCGTGGTGTTCCCCAGCCTGTGCCTGCCCGCCGCCGGTGAGGACGCCCTTCTGGCTCTGCCGGAGGAGGAGCGGGAGATTGTGGAAAACCCCTCTCGGTATCAGGTCAAATTCAAGGCGGTGGAGCTGTGGGAAAGCCTGCGGGAGTGGCTTCGGGGGTGATGGGGCTTTTCCACCCCGGAGGAACGTGGTATAATGGTCCGTAACCGGACTGGACGCTTCGCGGGATGGCGCTGAAAGCGCCTGCCGGACAGTCTGAATGAAGGAAAGGGGATTTGGCATGCTGCAATTTGTCTTGGGAAGGGCCGGCAGCGGAAAGACGGAATACCTGCGCCGCCTGCTGGCCGACCGGAGCCGGGCCGGGCTTGGCGGCGTTATGATGCTTGTGCCGGAGCAGTACACCTTTGAAACGGAAAAGGCCATGCTCCGGCTGGCGGGGCCGGTGCGGGGCAACGCCATTCCGGTGTACAGCTTTACCCGTCTGGCGGAGGCCGTGTTCCGCAGGGAGGGCGGCGCGGCGGGCCGCAGGCTCAGCGACGGGGGCAGGCGGATTCTCATGGCCTCGGCCATTGAGGCCTGCCAGGACCGGCTGGAGGTGTACGCCTCCGCTGCCAAGGGCGGGCGGGTCAACGACGTGATGCTCACCGCCGTCAACGAGATGAAGATGTGCGGCATCTCCCCGGGAGACCTGCTGGAAACCGCCCGGACCCTGGGGGACCGGGGCCTGGGCAAAAAGCTGCGGGAGCTTTCTCTGCTGTACGATACATACGATGGACTGGTGGCCGCCTCCTATCTGGACTCCCGGGACGACCTGACCCGGCTGGCCCAGGCTTTGGAGACCAGCGGTTTTTTCCAGGGATACACCGTGGCGGTGGACTCCTTTGAGGGCTTTACCGCTCAGGAGCTTGCGGTGCTGACCCAAATTCTCCGCCGGGCGGACCAGGTGGTGGTGTCTCTGTGTACCGACGGCCTGGACACCACCGGCACCGGCCTGTTCGCCCTGGTGGACCGGACCCGGCGCAGGCTTTCCGCCGCCGCCCAGGAAAACGGCGTGAGGATCCAGCCCCCGGTGATGCTTACGGGAGCGCCCAGGTTTCAAAACGAGAACCTGAAGCTGGTGGAGGCACAGCTTTTCTGCGGGGGAGAGACCATGACCAGCCAGGACCATGAGGGCATTCAGGTGTTCGAGGCCCGGGACCCCTATGAGGAGGCGGAGTTTGTGGCGGCCACCATCCGCCGGCTGGTGACAGAGGAGAATTGCCGCTATCGGGAGATTTCCATCATCTGCCGCAGCCCCGAGCGGTATTACGGCTGCCTGGACGCGGCCCTGAAGCGCCGGGACATCCCCTGCTTTGTGTCCCAGCCCGCCAAGGTGGACGGGGAGCCTGTCACCCGCTTTGTTCTGGGCGCCTTCGCGGCGGTGCAGTCCGGGTTTCGCACAGAGGTGCTGCTGGAAATGCTTAAAACCGGGGTCTCCGGCTTTACCGCCCAGGAGATTGCCGGTTTGGAAAACTATGTCTATTTGTGGAAGCTCACCGGCTCCGCCTGGCGGCAGGAGTTTGTCCGCCATCCTCGGGGCTTTGGCCAGGAGCTGACCGAAGAGGACCGGGAGGAGCTTGGCAGGCTCAACGGCCTGCGCCGGCGGCTGGTGGGCCCCCTGGAGCGCTTTGCCGCCCGCACAAGGGACGCCACGGGAGCGGAGCTTTCCCAGGCGGTGTACCTGCTGCTGACGGCCTTCAATTTGGAGGAAACCCTGCCCGCGTACTGCCAGGACTTGGAGGAGGCCGGGGAGGACGCCCTGGCCCAAAAGCAGCTGCGGGTGTGGGACCTGCTGATGGAAATTCTGGATCAGATGCGGACCATTTTGGGGGACAAGCCCCTTTCCCGGGACCGGTATTGCCAGCTGCTCCAGGAGGTGATCGCCGGGGAGGACGTGTCGGAAATTCCCCAAACCTTGGACCAGGTGCTTTTCGGCACGGCGGAACAGGTGCGCCAGTCCAGGCCTCGGGCGGTGTTCCTGATCGGCGCGGCCCAGGGGGAGTTCCCCCTGTGTCCCAAGTCCAGCGGAGTGTTTTCCGACGCCGAGCGCCGGGAGCTGATTGCCCGGAACCTGCCCCTGGGGGACCCTCTGGAGCAGCGCACCATGGAGGAGCGGTATCTGGCCTACTCGGTGGCCTGCGCCCCTTCCGAGAGGCTGTATGTCACCTGGCCCCGCTCCGCCGACGGGGAGGACAAGGAACCAAGCGAGCTGGTGTCCGCCCTGCTGGGAATCTTCCCCACCCTGCGCCCTCTGAAGAACCTGCCCGCCGTCTATTTTGCCAACTCCCGGGAGGCGGCCTTCTCCCGGATGGCCGCCCGGTTTTCCGGGACCGACGGGGAGGCGGCGGCCCTGCGCCTGCTCTTTCAGGGGGACCCTGCCTATCAGGGCCGGCTGGAGGCGCTGGAGCGGGCGGCGGGCCGCCGGGAGGAGCGGCTGACCGGCCCGGACCTGCCCCGCAAGCTGTTTGGGGAACGGCTGTATCTTTCTCCCACCCAGGTGGAGACCTATCACCAGTGTCCCTTCCAGTATTTCTGCCGCTATGGGCTGAACGCCAAGGAGCGGAAAACCGCCGAGGTGGACGCCTTGCAATATGGCACGCTGATGCACTACCTGTTTCAAAAGGTGTTTCAAGAGCCGGCGGAGGACCGGGCCTTGTGGAGCGACAGCGAGCTGGAGGCCAGGGTGCAGGAGCTGATCCGGGCCTATGCCCAGGAAAACCTGGGGGGCATGGACCTGCTGAACGCCCAGGAAAAATACCGGCTGCGGCGGCTGTCCCAGTCGGCCTGCAAGCTGATCCGTCATGTGGAGGAGGAGCTGGCCCAAAGCCGCTTTGTGCCGGAGCGCCTGGAGTGGGGCCTTGGGACCGGGCGGGACGCGCCTCCCCTGCGGATTCCCACCAGACGGGGCGTTGTCACCGTGGGCGGCACCATCGACCGGGTAGACGTGTACACCGATATGCTGGGGCGCCGCTATGTGCGGGTGATCGACTACAAGACAGGCAGGCGCAGCTTCCGGCTGGGAGACGTGCTGTGGGGCCTGAACATGCAGATGCTGGTGTACCTGGCGGCTCTGGTGGAGGGCGGCGAGGAAACGGCGGCCGGGGTGCTGTACATGCCCGCGGCAGAGCCATCTGTCCCGGCGGACCGGGGCGCGGACCCGGCTTCCATCCTGGAGGAGGCCGGCAAGCAGCTGCGGATGAACGGCGTGGTCCTCAGCGACCAGGAGATCATCCAGGCCATGGAGGCGGGGGCCAAGGGAAAGTTCATCCCGGCGGCCTTGAACAAGGATGGCAGCGTTCGGGCGAAAAGCTCCGCTCTCAGCCAGGAGGAGCTGCAAACAGTGCTGGCCTACTCCAAGAGGCTGATCGCCGCTATGGGCGAGGAGCTGCTGGAGGGCCGGGTGCAGGCCTCTCCTGTGATGAAAAACAAAAACACCTGCCAATACTGCCCTTACAGCCCGGTGTGCGCCAGGGAGTATTCGGAAAAGGATGTGGAAACCGACCGGCCGGACAGTGCCCGGTCGTTGGCGCAGATGCGGGAAACGCTGGAGAAAGGAGAGATTCCCAATGGCTGAAACAACATGGACCCCGGGCCAGCTGGACGCCATTTCCGCCCGGCGGGGTACAGTGCTGGTGGCGGCGGCGGCCGGCTCCGGCAAGACGGAGGTTTTGGTGCAGCGGGCCATCCAGCGGCTGACCGACCCGGAGCATCCCTGTGACGCGGACCGGCTGCTCATTGTCACCTTTACCAAGGCGGCGGCCGCGGAGATGCGGGCACGCCTGGAGCGCAGGCTTCACGAGCTGCTGCGGGACCACCCGGAGGACCCCTATCTGCGGCGGCAGAGCATTCTGCTGTCCCAGGCCCACATCGGCACGGTGGACAGCTTTTGCGCGGAGATGGTCCGGGAGTTTTTCCACCTGCTGGACCTGTCCCCAGACTTTAAGATTCTCTCGGACAAGCGGGAGGAGGAGATGATTGCCGCCGCCATGAACGAGGTGCTTCAGGAGGCCTTTGAATCCGGCAGCGCGGGCGCCTTGTCCGACGCCTTCTCCGGGGAGCGGGACGACCGCCGCCTGACTGAGATGGCCCTGACCCTCTACCGCTTTATGCAGAGCCATCCCTATCCGGAAGCGTGGCTGGAGGAAAAGGTGGCCATGTACTTTCCGGGCCAGGGGGGAACGGCGGGGGCCTCCCCCTGGGAGGCGGTGATTTTGGAGTACGCCCGGGAGGGCGCCGCCCACTGCGGGGGATTGCTGTCCCGGGCCTTGGAGGAGTGCCGGGCGGACCCTGTGGTGGAAAAGGCCTTCGCGGGTCCTCTGGAGCAGGACCGGCAGGCCTTTGCCTCTCTGGAGGAGCTGGCCGCCGCCGGGGACTGGGATGGTCTTTGCCAGGCTTTGGGAGAGTTCCGTCTGGCCCCCGGCCGGGCGCCTAACGGCTATGGCAAGGACCCGCTGGTGGCGCGGATCAAGGCTTTCCGGGACATGGCCGGAGGCACGGCGGGAGAGCTTGCCAAGTACCTGGCGGCGGACCGGGCCGCCTGCGCCCGGGAAACGGCCAAAACCGCCCCTCTGGTCAAGGGCCTGCAGCAGCTGGTGCTGGCCTTTTCCCAGCGGTACACGGAGAAAAAGCGGGAGGGAAACCTCCTGGATTACAGCGATTTGGAGCATCAGGCCATCCGCCTGTTTTTAGGGGAGGACGGCCGTCCCACCGCCGCGGCCCGGGAGGTGGCCTCCCGCTTTGAAGAGATCATGATCGACGAGTATCAGGACGTCAATGAGGTGCAGGACTCCCTGTTCCGGGCGGTGTCCCAGGAGGGGAAAAACCTGTTCATGGTGGGGGACGTAAAGCAGAGCATCTACGGCTTTCGCCGGGCCATGCCGGAGATATTCCTGCGGCGGCGCCAGGCCTTTCCCAAGTATGACCGGGAGCGGGACCAGTATCCGGCCACCATTGTGCTGGACCGGAATTTCCGCTCTCGGAAAGAGGTGACAGACACGGTGAATTTTGTGTTTTCCAGGCTGATGACCAAGGAGGCCGGGGACATGGATTACACCGGAGAGGAGCGGCTGGTCTGCGGCGCCCAGTACCCGCCCAAGGAGGGCTGCGAGACAGAGCTGTGCTTTATCACCCGAAAGGGGGGCGTCCCCCCCGAGGAAGTGGAGGGCGCCTGGATTGCCCAGCGCGTTCGGGAGCTGGTGGAGGGCGGCTTCACCATCACGGACCAGGACGGGGAGCGGCCTGCCCAGTACGGGGATTTCTGCATTCTGCTGCGCAGCGCCAACAAACACGCCCACGCCTACGCCCAGGAGCTGCAGGCCCGGGGCGTACCCGCCAGGGCGACGGTGGCGGGGGGCTTTTTCCAGGCGGCGGAGATTCAGGTGATACTGTCCCTGCTGCGGGTGATTGACAACCCCAGCCAGGATATTCCCCTGCTGGCGGTGCTGATGAGCCCCCTGTACGGCTTTACCGCCGACGACGCGGCCCGGCTCCGCCTGGAGAGCCGGGATGTGCCGGTGTACGTCTCCCTGCTGCGGGCGGCAGAGACAGACCCCCGCTGCCGGCAGGTTGTCCGGGAGGTGGGCCAGTACCGGGCGGTGGCGGCCACAATGCCCTCGGACGCCTTTCTCAATTACCTGTACAGCAAGACGGACTATCCCGATATGGTCCTGGCCATGGAGGACGGGGAGGAGCGCCTGGCCAACCTGCGCCTGCTGGAGCGGTACGCCAGGGACTATGAAGGCTCGGGGTATCACGGTGTTTCGGGCTTTGTGGCCTTTCTGGACCGGCTGAAGCGGAACAACTCCGACCTGCAGGCGGCGGAGCTTTCTCCCCAGGACCGGAATGCCGTCACGGTGATGAGCATTCACAAGTCCAAGGGGCTGCAATTTCCCGTGTGCATTGTGGCTGGCTGCGGCCGTGACTTCGCCTCGGACAAGACGGCGGAGGTGCTGCTTCACCCGGAGCTGGGCCTGGGCTTTAAGCTGCGGGACAAAAAGCTGTCTGCCCGGTTCACCACCACCGCCCGGGAGGCCATCGCCCTGGAAACCGCCCGTTCCTCCGCGGCGGAGGAGCTGCGGATTCTCTATGTGGCCCTGACCCGGGCCAAGGAAAAGCTGATTCTGGTGGGGTCGGGGCTGCACATGGCGGCCGCGGCGGAGCGCCTTGCTATGGAGCTGACGGAGTTCGGCCCGGCGCCCTATACGGTCCGGCGGGTGAAAAACGCCGCCCAGTGGCTGCTGCTGTGCGCCCTGTGCCATCCCGACGGCGCCCAGCTGCGGCTGGAATCCGGCGCCCCGGCGGGCTGCGTGTTCTGGGAGGACTACACCCCCTGGCGGATTACCTTCAGCGAGTACCAGCCCCAGGAGGCGGGAGAGGAGCGTTCGTCTCCCGCGCCTCAGCCCCCGGACAGGGAGCTGTACCGCCGGCTCCAGGAGCAGATTGCCTTTCCCTATCCCTACCAGCAGGCGGTGGAGATTCCCGCCAAGGTGGCGGCCTCCAGGCTGGCGGCGGAGCGGGACGGCAGCCGGGAAATCACCCTGTCCCGCCCTGCCTGGCTGGGAGAGCAGGGCATGACCCCGGCGGAGCGGGGCACGGCCCTTCACGCCTTTATGCAGTTCGCGGACTTTGCCGCCGCCCAGGACCACCCGGAGCGGGAGCGGGACCGGCTGGTGGAGCTGGCCCTCCTCACCCCGGAGCAGGGCCGGGCGGTGGACCTGAGCCGGGTGGGGAAATTTTTGGAAGGCCCCCTGGGACAGCGGGTGCTCCGCTCTCCCCAGGTGGAGAAGGAGCGCCGGTTTACCGCGGAGATTCCGGCCTCGCTGGTGGACCCCGCCGCGGCGGACACGGAAGAGGGGGTCATTCTCCAGGGGGCGGTGGACTGCACCTTTGTGGAGGACGGCAGGCTGCACATCATCGACTTTAAGACGGACCGGGTTCGGGAGCTGGAGGACCTTTGGGCCAGGTACAGCGCCCAGCTGGAGCTGTACGGCCTGGCGATGGAGGAGGTCACCGGCATGGAGGTGGGGGAGCTGATCCTGTACTCCACCTGGCTGAACCGGGCCAGCTCCCGGCCTTTCCGAAAAAAGGAAAATAGCCATTGACATTCCTTCGGGCTGTGAGTAAGATTGGGAGGAACCGTTTTGAACAAATCCTGTGAATTGCCGGAAATCCCGGCGGGAGGCTGCGTTTTATGATGACACAAACCTTACATGAAAACTGGACGCTGGAAATGCCCGGCCAGGGGAAGCTCCCCGCCGCGGTGCCTGGCTCTGTCTACGCCGACCTGCTGGCGGCGGGCAAAATGGAGGACCCCTATTACCGGGACAACGAGCTGCAGGCTCTGGCCCTGATGGAAAACGACTTTCTCTACACCGAGAGCTTTACGCCCCAGCAGGGGATTCTCGACTGCCCCTGCCAGGTGCTGCGCTTTGAGGGCATTGACACTGTGGCGGACATCCGCCTGAACGGGGTGCTGCTCTCTCATGTGGAGAACATGCACCGCACCTTCGAGTTTGACGTGGCGGGCATCCTGAAGCCCGGGGAGAACCAGCTGGAGGTAAAGCTGTATTCCCCCACCCGGTGGATTCGGGAAAAGTACGCCGAAAGCCCGGCCGACGGCAGCAGCGACGCCATGCGGGGCTTTGCCAATCTGCGCAAGGCCCACTGTATGTTTGGCTGGGACTGGGGTCCCCATCTGCCCGACGCCGGCATTTGGCGGCCGGTGTCCCTGCTGGGGGTGGACGGCGCCCGGCTGTCCTCTGTGCATATCCGCCAGCACCACCAGCACGGCCGGGTGAAGCTGTCTGTCCAGCCGGAGCTGGATTACGTCACCGCCCAGGACATCACCTACACCGTGGAGCTGACCGATCCCCAGGGCCGTGTTTCCCGCTATGAGGAGTCTCCCCGGGAAATCCTCATTGAGCATCCTCAGCTGTGGTGGCCTCACGGCTATGGGGAGCAGCCCCTTTACACCCTGAAGGTGACGGCCTTCTCCCAGGGCAAAGAGCTGGATTCCTGGCAGCGGCGCATTGGCCTGCGGACCATGACCATCTGCCGGGAGAAGGACGAGCACGGCGAGAGCTTTGCCCATCAGGTCAACGGGGTGAACATCTTCGCTATGGGCGCCGATTACATTCCCGAGGACAACATCCTCTCCCGGGTGACGCCCCAGCGCACCCGCAGGCTGCTGGAACAGTGCGTGGCGGCCAACTTCAACTGCGTCCGGGTGTGGGGCGGCGGCTATTATCCCAGCGACGAGTTTTATGACATCTGCGACGAGCTGGGCCTGCTGGTTTGGCAGGACTTTATGTTCGCCTGCGCCGTGTACAATCTGACGGAGGACTTTGCCCGCAACATCCGGGCGGAGGTGATTGACAACGTGAAGCGCCTGCGCCACCACGCCAGCCTGGGCCTGTGGTGCGGCAACAACGAGATGGAGATGTTTGTGGACCAGGGCGAGTGGGTGCGCACCATCAAACAGAAGGCCGACTACATCCGCATGTACGAGTATTTGATCCCCGAGGTGCTGCGCAAGCTGGACCCGGACACCTTCTACTGGCCGGCCAGCCCCTCCTCCGGCGGCGGCTTTGACAATCCCAACGACCCTGCCCGGGGGGACGTCCACTACTGGAGCGTGTGGCACGGACAGCTGCCCTTTGCCGAGTACCGCAAGCACCAGTTCCGCTATCTGTCCGAGTTTGGCTTTGAAAGCCTGCCCTGCCTGTCCACGGTAAAGACCTTCTCCAAGCCGGAGGACTGGAACCTGTTCTCCTATGTGATGGAGAAGCACCAGCGCTGCGCCAGAGGCAGCATGCTGACAATGGCCTATTTGCAGCAGATGTACCTCTATCCCACGGACTTTGAGACCATTCTCTACGCCTCTCAGCTGCTCCAGGCGGACGCCATCCGCTACGGCGTGGAGCATTTCCGGCGGATTCGGGGCGTGTGCATGGGCGCGGTGTACTGGCAGCTCAACGACTGCTGGCCGGTGGCAAGCTGGGCGTCCATCGACTACACCGGCCGGTGGAAGGCCCTGCACTACTACGCCAAGCGGTTCTTCGCGCCGGTGCTGCTCTCCTGCTGCGAGGAGGGCATGCTCTCTCAGGAGCCCAACATCAACGCCGAGCCCTACGACATGGAGAAGAGCATCCGGCTGTCCGTGGCCAACGAGACCAGGGAGGACCGGGCCTTTGTGGTGAAGTGGGCCTTGCGGGACCGGCTGGGCGCCATCCAGCGGGAGGAGACCATCTCCCTGAAGGTCCCCGCCCTGACCAGCGTGTGGCTGGACAAGGTGGAGCTGCCGGACGCGGACATTTACCAGGACTACGTCAGCTACGACCTGTTTGAGAACGGGAACAGGATTTCCGGCGGCACAGTGATTTTCTCGGTGCCCAAGTACTTCCGCTACGCGGACCCCCAGCTTTCCTGCCGGGTGGAGGGAGACGAGCTTGTGGTGTCCGCCAAGGCCTACGCCAAGAGCGTGGAGATCCAAAATGAGAACGAGGACCTGCTGCTTTCGGACAACTACTTTGACATGAACGCCGGGGAGGTCCGGGTGAAGGTGCTGTCCGGCTCCACGGAGAACCTGCGCCTGCGCAGCGTCTACGACATAAAGTAAAGGGGGTTGCGCTCCAGGCATGCCGGTGCGTGGCCGCACAGGCCAAGCCGCCCTCTTGCGTCCCGCAAGGGCGGGGGGTTGCACCCCAGGCACGCCGGTGC
>CAJMOH010000026.1 GCA_905215055.1 uncultured bacterium | reverse complement strand
CCTGGGCCGCTGAAACCGGCGTGGCCACTGGCTACGGGGACGGCACCTTCCAGCCAACAGACAGCATCACCCGCCAGGAGTTTGCCCAGATGCTTTATAACTACGCCAAGTACAAGGGCTATGATTTAACGGCAGAGGGCGACCTTTCTACGTTCCCTGACGCTGGTTCTATTGCTGATTGGGCGGAAGCAGCCATGTCCTGGGCCAACGGCAACAAGCTGATTAACGGCCATGACGATGGCACCATCGACGCGGCAGGCATTGGAACCAGAGCGCAAGCGGCTAGTATCCTGATGCAATTCGACACAATAATTGTTCCGTAAAAAAATTGTAGAACACCCCCGCCAGCATTCCTGCTGCGCGGGGGTGTTTAAGCCTAAAGGCTACAATAAAATGTGCCCACGAGCAACCCCGCAGGTACCTCTCCCAACTTTTTCACAGGCATTTTAGAGAATTTAGGAAACGCGAATATTCTTTGTACGCAGCAGCAAGAGCGGCGCGCAGCTGTTCGCTTGTCTCGAGGCTGGAAGCGTTCATCGTGTACTCGGCAATGGTCATGGTTGCGCCGCTGCCTAGACGCGGGGGCTTCTGAAAGCCAAAGTCCCCTGGACGGTATTTCCCATTTTCATCGTAAAGCACCGCGTTTCGAATTTCCTTGAGCGGTATTGGAAGCTTTGCGGGCGCCTTGGGTTCCAATTTTAACCGGATAGGAAAGGTGCGGACACCGTTTTTGCTGACGGATTCCACCTGAAAATATAATGCGCAGTTGACGCCAAGAATATCAAACCGGTCATTTTCCGGTCCCAGCCAGATTCCCTGGAATCCTCCCGATTGATTGGCCACATAACCGTAGCCGATCCAGGCGTACTGCCCCATCAAAAAATCGCTGTTTTGCAGCGCATCGAAAAAGCAGTAGCATTGGCCGCTGCTCCATTGCGCCGGGGGGAGTTCCTGATACCGCTGCGCATTTTCTAGATATGTAATCCAGTACCCATAGTAGTCGCGGAAAATTTGGCTGTTGGTCTTTTCCACATAGGGCCTGAACAGGTTTAGCATCATCTCGAGGGAAACATACTGATACTTTGCCTCACTGACAGCCGAAAGATCGGACTGGAATCCAGTTTTATAATAGACGCCGCAGGGAATACAGGTTGGGTATTTTTCCTGTACTTCTTTCATGTAGCGTGCCAGCTGGTTGCTGTGTTCTCTGGTGTAGGTTTTGTCCTCCACAATGATCTTATAGATGGTTCCCTCAAGCTCTGCGGTCAGCAGCACGTCAATGTGTCCTACCTGCCGTTCCACATTCTCGAGCGTGAACGGGCGGCCCTTCAGCTCTGGCACGAACAGCTCCAGCATTTCTTTGGCACAGGCCCGCAGCGCGGCGTCCGGCTCCGCGTCCTCCAGGGCGTAGGAAGCCAGCCAGCAGAGAAAGGCGTCCTGAGATAACTCGCTTGTAGCGTAATTAAAAAGATTATTTTTCAAATTCATACATCCATTCTCCTTTTTTCGTGCTGTCATTTTTCGACTGTTCCACAGTGCGGCGATTTCTCGTATTTTCCCGCCGCTGCCTTCAAGGCTTTCCCCACCCGCTGCCGCAGGGAAGAGGGTTCCAATACCTCCACATAAGGGGCGTACTGTAAAGCCCAGTAAAACATGGCGTTCTCGTTGACTTTCACCGCCGCGTCCACGGTGCTTTCCGTTGCGTTCGAGTATTTCGCTCCTGCGCCGAACCAGTCCTCCAAGTCGTTGAGCAGATGCTTCTGCGCCCGGAAGATCACCCGCATGCTCTCCCCGGCAAAGAGGTAGGGGTGTTCCGTCATGTGCTGGGACAAGTCCAGTCCCTGCTCCAGACCTTGCACTTGTTTGGGATCTTTTACAGGCGCTTCCAGCAGATGAATGTCCGTAATTCTGTCCACCCGGTAGTGAGACACATTGGAGTGAGGCTCGGTGTTGGCAATGAGGTAGTACCGGCCGTTGGCCGCCACCAGCTGGTAGGGATTGACCGTGTACTCCTTAGGTCTTTCCGTCCCATCCAGCCTGGGGTGAAGCTGGTGGTCCATTCCTGCCTGGCAGTAATGGAAGCTGACCTGCCGCTCCTTCTCCATCGCTTCATCCAGGACGTCGATGGTGTAAAATAGTTGGCGGTTGTCCGGCTGGTTGTGGGGCAGGGAGGCAATGTGCTTCACCCTGGCCCGGAAGTAGCGGTTGGAGAGGCCCTCCAGCTTTTCCACCAGCTCCCGGCACTGGCTGTATGGGATGTGCTTGGAAAACAGCAGACTGTCGATAAGCAGGCGCAGCTCTCCATCGGTGAAGTCTCGGTTCAAGTACCAATCGGTGAGGAGCGGTTCCTCCTCGCCGTCGGACTTTATCCGCACCGACTGGCTGCACTCTACGTCAAACCCCAGGTCAATCAGATCCAGCAGGTTCCGGCGGATGGATTTCCTGTCCGCTTTCATGTCGTACTCCCGTTCTAAGATCTCCCCAATCTCCCTTTGAGAGAGCCGGTGGCCCTCATCGGTGTAGCGCTTGAGAATGTCCAGAATGTGGAAGATCAAATATTTCTTTGGCTGAGTACCCATGTGATCACCTCCCGAATTATAGGATAACCTGCTTGGTGGGTAAAAAAACGGACACAAAAAATGGACACAAATAGGTATAACTTTATCATAACATCTGGAAAGGAGCGTGTCAAAATGAATGTATATGAATGGCTGGAAAGCCCGGATATGCGGGAGTATTTGGAGGGAATCCACTACGAATTCACCTTGCCGGAGGCGTTCTATGTGATTCAGGAAAACCAGCAGAGGGCGTTGGAGGTGAAGATCGCAGCGAGGGAAGAACTGCTTGCTGCCATGCCGGACTGTCTGTTTTCGGGCGAGACTGAATCTGGGAAAAAGATCGTAATAGAAAGCTTTCACAAGTCCGTTCGGGAGTTTATCGGACAGCAGAGGGAATTGTTGGAGGTTGTTTGCCGGAAAGATGAAACAGGGATATATAGCGTTATAATGGATGGGCTCCATAAAAAAGGTAAAGGGATAGCACTGTCGGAATTTTTAGAAAAAAACTGGAAGGAATTTGAAGGGAAGGGCACTTTGCGGCTGACAAAAACTTGGAGCGGAAAGCAGAGACACGACGGAATTCTTTTTTTCTGCGTGAATGCTGAGAAGCAAGTGACAGAAATTGTTCCTGATTTAAGTTATCGTACGCATCCCTTGCAGTTGTACTGGTTGCCGTTGCCCACACCGTTCCATCGAGGAGATATTTTGGACACAGGTAATGGCACTCCATCTGTGCTGGATTTTATAGGAAGCTGGAACGAGGAGGAGCTGTTGGAAAACGGCTTGAGCCCTCAAATGTTTGAGGGGGGAAAAGAAGGGGAGCGGCTATCTATCAGTTCGAAAAGGAACGCGAGGGCGCTCCCCGGATGATAAAATCGTGTTTTGTTCAACCCCACCAGCTACAATATTACCGTAAGCCACTGAAAGAAAGCGAGCGGGTGCTGCAGGCAGTGAGCAGCTATCTGAAGGGATATTTGGATTTGGGACAGATGTGCATGGCCTACCACATCTTTGCTAAGGAGTGGGAAGCTAGGCGTTTGCGAAAAGAGTTTATTGAATCTATTGATGAGGATATTGCCTGCGCTGCTGGGCTGGAATGCCCGGATGTACAGGAAACAATATGAGGATACAAGCTAAAAAAGAGGAAACAGCATGAGTATCGACAAGTTTGTGTACGATGAAAATTGAGAAGCAGTTGGCTTTTATGGCCACTCGGAGTTTGACGAGGATTCTCTACAGGATGTGGCAGACCTTTGGGAAGATTTATCTGGGGAGGTTTGGGACGATGATTTTGCGCTTTCCAAGTTTCAAAAGGCGGCGAGGATGGCATTTCACGTTTTACAGCCCTACTGAAATCGTGATCCCAATGAGGATGTGTCTTTGCCCACGGAATATGTTTGGCTCCTGTTGCGGATAGACCGATTTGCCCAGCATCCGGTAGATGCGGGCAAGGAGCTTTCTGCGGCAAAGCTGGTGTCGAAGGGGTTCATCGACCAGGTACTTTATGGTGATTTTGACCAGTTGCCGAAAGAGCAGGCCCAGACGATCTTTCGTTTTGAATGTGATGAGACCAAAAAACCTATGATATCCAAGCGGAAACGTTCGATTTGACTGCGCTGATCCAGGATTTGCAGAAGGACGAGGAGTTCGAGTTTTTGGATGATCATGAGGACGAGTGATAGGAAAATGAGATTTTATGCAAAGACCGGGTGCAATCCCGGCCTTTTGCTTCCCAAAAAAAGCAGGGCTACCCCTACTCAAAAGTTGAGCCGCTTAAACAGGACTTCGTCAACAAAAATTCAAAAATAAATGGGAGGGGGATTGAAATAATATGAGAAGAACTTGCAAGAGGAAACACCGTTGGGGAAGATTTTTCCTTCTGCCCAACGAGATCTTCACTCTGGGATTGAGCGCCAGAGATCGCTATTTATGCTTACCTGCTGTTCTGCGAGGACAGGAAAACGCACCAGTGCTGGCCAAGCATTGGACGCATTAGCCAGTACACTGGCATGAGCGCCAACACGGTTGCTAAGCACATTCGCCAGTTGGAAGACAAACGGCTCATCGATGTGGAACCTACAAAAGTACAGACTCGAGATGGGAAAGTTCGGAACGGCACCCTGCAATTTACCATCCGGCCTATTCAAGAGGCAGTAAACTACAAGCTGGAACGAGATTTGGCAGCGCTACCAGACCCAAAGCACCCCAAGAAAAAACGGTGAGAACCAAACTTGCCCCTGTGTGGCCCTGTGTGCGGTTTTGAGAGCCAGGTAGGAGAAACGACACCAGTGAAGCCGGTTCCCCGCCCCGTTGGAGCCGTGTGGGGCAGTTGTGTCCGAATCCAGGGGCACTGGCAAACCTGGGTGAGAGGAAAAACGTCTTCCCACAGGAGGGTGAGGTAAGGCTGATGGGCAAAGGACAGGCAGAAAAAGAAAAAGCAGGCCCAGACGGGCCTGCAAAGGCAGCGCAGTGAGGCACGAGATGGCCTCGATGGAAAAGAGATTTTTTCTCCACTCAGTGGGCTGATTGGAGAGGACTGAGGACAGCTCGCATAATCCAAACATTGAGCGGTAAAGAGGAGGTGTGAAAAAAGAGCAGGTTAAAGGGTGTGGGTCGGTGAACCGCCCCACACCCGGCTCACAGCGCCCGGCAGAGCCGGTCGCTACGGGCTTTTCGCAAGGGGTCAAAATCTCAAAAATTAGGGGTCAATTTTAGGGCCTTGGGGTCAAGCTGTGGGTCGTGGATGCCGAAATTTCCCAGTGTTGAGCCATTCTCAACGGTGTCGCGATAGGGGTTCTGGCGATTCCTGCTATCAGCAAGGCAAGCAGAGCGCTCGGCTGTCCGCCGTGCACATTTGGCGGGGCTAAGCCCCGAACCCCCTAGCCATTTTTCCTCTGCTCAAGGGACGGGGCCACCTCAAAATTTGCGCTGCATAAACAAAGAATAGGCCCGTGAAAATTCCCCGCCCCAGGCAGGTGTAAATTCACCAAAAGGCGGGGCAATTTTTCTCCGCACGGTTCGAAAACTAGGGGTAGACATTGCCGCACCCTCTAGAGTAGTGTTGGTGGTTAAGAAAGGGGGGCGGCAAGATGCCAAAAAAGAGATTAACCACCAACGGCAACGTCTTTCGCCGCACCGATGGCCGTTGGCAAAGCGTCATCTGGTACTTTGACGAGCAAGGCATCAAAAGGCGCAAAGTGTTCTCCAGTAAAACCAAGACGGAGGCCCAGCAGAAAATCACCAACTACATCGCCCAATTCAACGCAGAGGTGCGTAACTCGGACGAATCTCAGAAAACGCTCAAGGACAGCCTGGCGCATTGGCTGCAGATTTTCAAATTCCCCTCGGTGGAGCGAACGACATACGACAGGCTGGAATGTACCGCCCAGCACCAGGTGTTCCCACTGATTGGCGAGAAAATCGTGGGGGATATCACCGCCGCCGACTTAAAAACCGTCCTCAACCATTGGATGGAGCAGCGCTACGCTTACACCACAGTGAAGAAAGTCCATATCCTGCTGAATGAATACTTTCGTTACTTAACGGAGGAAAATTTCATCCAGAAGAATCCCATGCAGTCCGTTCCTATGATGAAGAAAGCGAATTTCCTAGCCGCCCAGGACAAGGAGTGTTTACCTGAGCAAGAGCAGGTGACAGTGTTCACACCCACTGAAATTGCCAAGTTCAAGCGGGAGGCGTTCTCTACTTTCTCCAACGGTAAGCGCAAATACCAACAGGCAGCCGCCTACATTCTCATGCTGAACACGGGCTTGCGAACAGGCGAATTACTGGGCCTCCTCAACAGTGACATTGACTTGGAACGCAGAGTTTTGCATCTCGAAAGAGGTGTAAAAGAGGTTTGGCGCAGAGATGGTCTACAAGCAGAGCCAGGCCGGGATGTGAAAGTGGGCAAGTTGAAATCGACCACCAGCAAGAGAACCGTGCCCCTCAACGACACGACCATCGCCATGATCCAGGACTTGCGGAAAGAAGCCTACTTCGGAGAGAACACGCCCCTGGTGCCAGATGAGCACGGTAACTTCACCAGGCCCGTGAATTTCCGCAAGAGGTACTACCGCATCCTAGCAGCAGCGGGGATAGAAAAGAAGGGCCTGCACTCACTCCGCCACACGTTCGCATCCAGCTTGGTGAATGGCATTAAGCAAGAGGATGGGAGCATAAAATCTCTCACACCCCGCCAGGTGGCAGACCTGCTGGGCCACTCCACCTCGCAAATCACAGAGCTGTACTATGTTAAAAAGGACACCTCTCGTCTACATGGTATCACCGATGGCTTTAACTTGTAACCACTATGCGACAAAATGCACAAAAACCAGGCCAAAAATTTTGCACGTCCAAAAGGGCGAAAAACACAAAAACGCACCCGGAAAAGCCTGAAAAAGGCAAAACCGGGTGCGTTTTGGGTGCTGGAGAGGATGGGAACAGGTGAGGACGGGTGCAAACGGATGCGAAAACCCACTGTCCGAACCAGTGTGAACACCTCAACTATACAACACATGCAAAAAGAAAACCGGCAGAAACGCAGTGTTTCCGCCGGTTTTTGGCAGGGGCAGAAGGACTTGAACCCTCGGCACGCGGTTTTGGAGTGGATGTGGGAAAGCACACCAGGGGACAGGGAAGGGCCGGTGTTGGACGGTTCTCGCGGACAACTTCCCAAAGAGCGGTGCTGGTTTGGTGCTGCGGGATAATTCAGTGTCCCGAAATGGGCGGAAAACTGCTGAATCCCATCACATACATTGACGAGAATCGACACAGACATATGATAAGAAATGAGAGGAAAACATCCGCAAAGGAAAGCTCTGCGATTTGTGGTGTATTTGGTTGTTGCTATGGCATTGGCCACACAGTATTCGCCCCAAAAGAGTGTGAGCCGCTGACTGGCACCAACGGCTCACATAAAAAGTTCTTATGTGAGCTACATAGGCTAACCGTTTTGCAACAGCGTTCTTTCTATTTTAAGCATACTCGGTAGGGTGGTGTCAACTGTACTTTAGGGATAACAACAGAGTCACTTCGTACTGTTTCCCAAAATTCGCTAGATATATTTGGATTTCATTTTTTTACTATGGGAAATCTGTTATAAAAAGTCAAATTTTGGATTGGCTTCTAGCTAGCACAGAAAATGTTTTGGTTTTAACTTCCCAATACATTTTTGTCTTGGTGTTGAGATTCCCTGTTTGGATGATGAAACGGCACAGTGGAATTTCTGGGCCAGAGAATCCGCCCACAACAGGCAAAGTGGAATCGGCGGTTAGAATTAAAGCATCCTTTTCCATGTTAAAAAAAGAATTGCTTCCGATCATAGAATGAAGCAGATACTTTTGCCACTCTGCCTTGATTATATAGAAATCCACGGAAAACAAAAGGCAAGATTAAGGGAGTATTTTGCGCACAGAATTTCTATACTCCAAATAAGGCAATATAATGTGGTGATCCACCTGAGTGTAGCGGCCGTCGATAAGACCGGTCAGGCGATCCACGGCGTATTGGACCACCTCTTGGTCGTCATGCTTAATGACCGTGATTCCCATAGCCTGAGTCCAGGCAGTGTCATCGAAGACGATCAAGCTCACATCCTGAGGAACTCGCAGGTCCAGCCGGGATAAGGCGCTGTAGGTGGCCAGGCCCAGCATTTCGGAAACCGCGATAATGGCCGTGGGGCGAGCCTTTTTGATGCACTGGAACACCTCTTGGGCGGTGACCCCTACAGGCAAGGGGACCACAGGAATTTCCGGGGAAGTGATGCCTGCTTTGCGGTAAGCCTGGTGACACCCCTGAATGCGATCCACGTCATCTGAAACAATCAAAATACGCCGGTGGCCCTGACTTAGCAGGTAAGAGGTAGCCATATCCATACCCAGCACATCGTTGTAGGCTATGGAATCCACCTGGGGATAGCACTTGCTGTGAAGCTGTAAAAACTTACAGTCTTGCTCCTTAGTCAGCAGTTCTGAGAGCTGGGGGATTAAGCGACTCATTATGGGGGAGAACACAATAGCCTCCACCCGGTAAGAGAGAAACGTTTGAATGGCGGGGATCAGCCGCTTGTCATAGTGGGTATCAGGCGCCATCAACAAGGAAAAGCCGTACTGTTCTTGGAGGATCTCCCCAATTTGAGAGATCATTTGGATGTAAAAGGGATTGCGAGGGTCAGGATCTAAAAAGGCCACTGTGCGGTTGTTGTTCTTTTTCAATACACTGGCGGCGTGGCTAGGGGTGTAGTTCAACTGGCGGGCCGCCTCTAGAACCAACTTGCGGGTCTTTTCCTTCACCACTGTTTCCCCTCGGAACACCCGGGACACTGTGGCTGGGGACACTCCCGCTAAAACGGCAACATCTTTGCTGGTTGGCATATTAAAACCTCCCTTGTGAAAAAATAGACAAAAAATTTCAAAGAATTTTCAAAAGCTCTTGACACACGGCTGAATTGCGACTATAATAACTACATAAAACGATTTGACAACGTAATCATTGTGTAAAACGCTTAGCAAAAAAGCAAGCTCTGTGCTGTTTAAAGGTAAAGAAAGGAATGATAAAACGACCTATTTTCTTTAAGGTGTATTTTAACTCAAATTGACAACGTTGTCAAACGGAGATTTACAAAACCACATTTTTTATGAGAACAGGGGTACCTCTGTTCTACTCTGGAAAGAATTTTCCAGAGTAGAACAGGGGTACCTCTGTTCTACTCTGGAAAGAATTTTCCAGAGTAGAACCATCATCCTCTGTTGGCAAAAAAGAAAGGGGAGGCGTTTGGCGTATGGAGTTGTTTTACGAGCCCAAAAACGCGGTGGTAGGAGATGTGATTCCCTTTTACGATAAAGGTTGCTTTAAGCCCTTTTATCTCAAGGGGAACAGAGGCTACTTTGGAGATGATAGCACCTCTGGCTGGACTATGCTCACCACCCAAGACCATCTGCACTTTACCGAGACTCCCACGGGAATTCGAGGGGGGACAGGCTCTGTGCTGCTGGTGGATGAAACGTATCATCTCTTTTACTGCACTTTTAAGCAAAATCCAAAACGGGAAACGGTGAAACACGCTGTTAGCAAAGACCTGGCCCACTGGGAGACCTTAGAGGAAGAGAGCTTTACCGCCGACGGGGAGATCTACGAATTGACTGATTGGCGCGATCCTTTTGTCTTTTGGAACGAGGACGCCAAAGAATGGTGGATGCTGCTGGCAGCCAAGGAGCGAGGTAAAACGGCCCGCCGCGGATGTACAGCCCTGTGCGTCTCTCAAGACCTGCACCATTGGGAGATTCATCCGCCTTTCTATTCCCCCCATATGCACACCAGCGCTCACGAGTGTCCCGATCTGTTTAAAATAGGCGACTGGTACTATCTCATCTATTCCCAGTACACGGGGCGTTTTCAAACCTATTATCGTATGAGCAAATCTCTTAATGGTCCGTGGATCGCCCCGGCTAACGACAGTTTCGACACCCGCTGCTTCTACGCGGCCAAAACCGGGACCGATGGCCAAAACCGTTATCTCTACGGATGGAACCCAACCCGGTATTACAACAACTGGGATTACAATCCTCCTATTTACCCCGGCAAGGATTACAATTCCTTCGATTGGGGTGGGGCTATGGTGGTTCATCGGTTGGTGCAAAATCCCGACGGCACGTTGGGTGTCACTGTGCCCGACGCGGTGGACCAGGCCTTGACAATCCACAACAAAATTCCGTTGTCCCCCATGAACGGCCCCTGGGAAGTGGGAGAGACCTTTGCCGCCACGGGAAATCCCCACGGATTTAGCACACTGCTGTTCCAAAACCGGGTACCGGAGGTGTGCAAGCTGGAAATGGACCTCACCTTCTCTGAAACAGTGCGGGAGATTGGCGTGGCCCTTCAGGTGAACCAGGAGTTCGGCACGGGATATTACCTCAGCTATCAGCCCCACAGGGCTCGGCTGGAGTGGAAATCGGGCCTGCGGATGTATGACGAGGGCGGCTGGACTTTCCCCTTCGATGTGGAGATGGAACGCCCCATCGCCCTAGAACCCAATATGCCTCATAAGCTGAAGGTGTTCATCCAGGGCTCTATCGTGGTGGCCTATTTAGACGGGCAGGTTGCCCTGAACACCCGAATGTATGACTACAGTCACCAGCTGTTCGGCCTGTTCGCCTCCAACGGAACGGCTCGTTTTGATAATATCCGCCTGTGGACCTGATAAAACATCGCATGAGAAAGAAGGGGAACCTATGGAGTTGTTTTACCGACCCGGAAAAGCTGTTTTGGGAGATGTGATCCCGTTTTACGATGATGGTAAGTTTAAACCGTTCTTTTTGAAAAATACTCGGGGTAACGCCGGCCACGAGGACGGCTGGCATATGCTCACCACCCAGGACCACCTCCACTTTCAAGAGCATCCTACCCACATCAAAGGGGGTACGGGTTCAGTTATTAAGGTGGACGGTGTGTACCATATGTTTTACTGCACCTTTAAAGATAACCCTCGCCGCCAGTTTGTCCGCCATGCGTTGAGCAAAGACCTGGATTCCTGGGAGATCCTAGACGAAGTGCTCCCACCTGATGGGGAAATTTATGATTTGTCCGAGTGGCGCGACCCCTTTGTCTTTTGGAATGAAGAGGCCGGGGAGTGGTGGATGCTGTTGGCCACTTCGGTGATAGGAAAGACTGAACGCCGAGCCTGCGTGGGTCTGTGCGCCAGCAAGAAGCTGGATTTGTCTGCGTGGGAGTACCGGCAGCCTCTGTACGCTCCTATGGCCGCGGCCGGCGCTTGCGAGTGTCCCGACCTGTTTAAAATGGGCGACTGGTATTACCTGGTGTTCTCCAACTACTGCGACCGGTTCACCACTATGTATCGCATGAGCAAATCCTTAAACGGCCCGTGGATCACCCCGGAGCAGGACACCTTCGACTCTTGCGCCTACTATGCCGCCAAAACCGGAACCGATGGAAAGGACCGGTATATCTACGGCTGGAATCCCACCAAGGAGCTGCCCAAAAAGATGTTCAACCCGGCCAACCGCATTAGTCAGGACGTGTGCGCCTGGGATTGGGGCGGCAACATGGTGGTACACAAGGTGTTGCAAAACCCCGATGGCACGCTACGGGTGGCGCCAGAGCCCCATGTAGACACCGCCTTGGGACATAAAGCTTCGTTGAAGGTGGAGCCCCTGTTAGGAAACTGGCAGCCGGCGGGTCAGGGAGGCGTTCTCTCTTCGCCAACAGGTTTTGGCGGTGTACTGATGGACCAGGTGCCACGGCAGTGCAAACTGGAGGCCACTTTAAAATTCAAGCCAGGGACCCGACAGTTCGGCATCGCCCTGCAAGTGGATGAAAACTACGACACTGGCTACTATCTGGTGTTGGAACCGGCCCGCAATCGTTTGGAGTATGTTTCGGGCATTCGCTTTTGGGGCGAGGACGGAGAGGGCGGCAAAATGTTCCCCTACGCGGTGGAAATGGAGCGTCCCCTTCGGCTGGAAGCCGGGAAGGAATATAAGTTGAAGGTTTTTGTGGAGGGGACCGTCCTGGTTGTCTACCTCAACGACGACATCGCCATGAACGCCCGGATGTACGACTATCAGGACCGCCGGTTTGGCCTGTTTGCCATCGACGGGGAAGTAGAGGTCGAGGCCCTGGAGCTGTTTACCTTGTAATGCGTTTCGCGTTACTAGAGACAAATCGGAAAGGATGGTGCCCGATATGGAGGGTAGAAAACACAAGTACACAGTCAGAAAAGTGCTGGAAAAGTGGCAGCTGTATGTGCTGCTGCTGCCGGCAGTGGTTTGGCTGGCTCTGTTCGCCTATTACCCTATGTACGGCCTGCTCATCGCTTTTAAGGACTACAAGGGGGACATGGGCATCCTGGGAAGCCCCTGGGCCGACCCGATCCTGAAGCATTTTGAAACGTTCTTTAGCACCAGCATCGCGGTGAACGCCATTTGGAACACCGTGACCATCAGCCTGCTGACGCTGGTGGTCGGGTTCCCCATTCCCATTATCTTCGCCGTGCTCCTCAACCAGATCCGCGGGGGAAAGCTGCGCAAGACCATTCAGACCATCTCCTACGCTCCCTATTTCCTCTCTACTGTCATCATTGTCAGCCTCATCTCGGTGCTGTTTTCCGCCAACGGGCTTATCAACAGCATCATCACCGACCTGGGCGGAAAGGAGATCTTTTTCACCAGCCTGCCGGAATGGTTCAGGCCCCTGTTCATAGGTTCCTCTGTGTGGCAGAGCATGGGCTTCAACGCCATCATTTACATCGCGGCCCTGGTGGGCATCAGCCCCGATTATTACGAGGCGGCCATTGTGGACGGTGCCACGCGGTTCCAGCGGATTATCCGCATCGAGCTGCCGTTGATCCTTCCCACCATCATCCTGATGCTAATTTTAAACGTGGGTAACATTATGAACGTTGGCTACGAAAAAGCCTTTTTGATGCAGAATAACATGAATACCACGGTCAGCGAGCTGATCTCCACCTATGTATACAAGGTGGGCCTGCAGCAAGCGCAGTATAGCTTCGCTACAGCGGTGGGCCTGTTCAACTCGGTGGTCAACTTCATCCTGCTGGTCATCGTGAACTTCGTGGCCAAACGGTTCAGCGAAATCAGTGTGTTTTAAGGGAGGAGGGAACATCATGGCACTTTTTAAAAAGAACACCGGGCCCATTAAGCAGTCTGCGGGGGATCGTGTTTTCAACATAGTCAACGCCATCATCATGACATTGATCACCATTGCCATCGTGTACCCGCTGTACTATGTGCTGCTGGCTTCCATCACAGACCCCACGGTGGTCAACACCGGCAAGCTGCTGCTGTACCCGGAGGCCCCCTTTTTCGAGGGATACGAGCGGGCTTTCAACTATGCCCCCTTGTGGACCGGCTATAAAAACACGCTGATCTACACCTTTGTGGGCACCATCATTTCGCTTGTTTGCACCATTCCCGCCGGCTACGCCCTGTCCCGCATGGACTTGCCGGGCCGCCGGGTGATCATGTTCCTGTTCACCTTCACCATGTTCTTCAACGGCGGCATCGTGCCCCTGTACTTGGTGGTGCAGAACCTGCATATCTACGACACCATTTGGGCAGTGGTGCTGCCGGTGGCCGTGTCGGTGTACAACTTGATTGTTTGCCGGTCGTTTTTCGATACGGGCATTCCCATCGAGATGCTGGAGGCTGCCAGAATAGACGGCTGCAATGACTTTGTGTTCTTCTTCCGCATTGTCATCCCCCTGTCTTCCACCATCATCGCGGTGATGTGCCTGTTCTATGCCACCGCTATGTGGAACCAGTTCTTCAACCCGCTGATGTTTCTCTCTGGGCAGGACAAGATGCCCTTACAGGTAGTGCTCCGCAACTTAGTGTTGTCCAACCAGGTCAACTCTATCACCAGCAATGCGCAGGAGATCGCTATGCGCCAGCGCCTGGCGGAGCAGCTGAAATATTGTATCGTCGTACTTGCCGCAGCGCCGCTGCTGATAGTTTACCCCTTCTTGCAAAAATACTTTGCAAAAGGCGTGATGGTCGGCGCGGTGAAAGGGTAAGTAGGAAGGATAGAAAACCTTTTTTGCAAGGAGGAAAAAACAATGAAAAAACGTTTGTTGGCCATGTGCCTGACGCTCAGTCTGCTGGTAGCAAGCCTTGCCGGCTGCGGCGGAGGCGGTGACTCTTCCACCTCATCCGGCGGAACTTCCAGCGCAGCCGGTGATTCCAGCGTTTCCAACAGCTCCGCTGCGGAGGTGGACGAGACCCAATACCCCGGTTTGACCGACCAGGAGAAGGAGGCCGTAAGCCTGGGCTTAATCAACCTGGACGGCACCATGCCCATCATCCCCGATCCCGATGCCTTTGAAGAAAAGTATGGGAAGATCAGTATGTTTGTCCACTACACCGGAAGCCGCACCCGGCCTGTTACCGAGCTGGCCATGGTGAAAGAGTGGGAAGAACTTACCGGTATCCGCTTTGAATGGCAGGATGTGCCCTACGATGGCGTCGCCGAGAAGATCAATCTGACCCTGTCCGCCGGCGGCGACCAGCTGCCCGACTGTTTCTGGAACTTTGTGGACGGCCAGTCCAGCAACTTTGTTATTCAGTATTCCGACCAGGGCGTATTTATCCCCACAGAGGATATCATCGACAACTATATGCCCAGCTATAAGGCATTGTTAGAAAGCAAAGAGGAGTACCGGAAAATCGCCACCGCTCCCGACGGCCACATCTACGGCTTCCCCTACATTGAGGAGATGCAAGGTCTGGTGCTTACCCCAGGCCCCTTCGAGATCAACGCCGATTGGCTGGAAAAGGTTGGCATGGATATGCCTACCACTGTAGATGAGTACGTGGAGGTTTTGAAAGCTTTCCGAGACGCTGGAGATCTCAATGGCAACGGGGAAGCGGATGAGACCCCCTTAGCTGTTCAGTTCGGCGCCCATGACACTTTTGGATCGAATGATTTGTTCTATCGTTTTACTGGCTGCTTTGGCCAGGCGGACTCCTACTGCGGCGGTAACAATTATGCCGACCATCTCTATCTGGATGAGGAAGGTAAGGTTGCATTCTCCGCTACTGATGAGGCTTTTCGGAAGACCGCAGAGTTTTTCAATATGCTGTGGAACGAAGGCTTGATCTGGAACGGATCTTTTGAGGCGGACACCAGTTTGTCTTTTGAAAACTCCCTGTTAAAGCAGGATGTGGCCACGGTTGGCTCTTTCAGCACTTGGGGAGGGAAGGCTTCTATCAACAATATTGAAGTCCGCAATCAGTATGATTCCCTGCCTCGTTTGAAGGGGGAGAGCGGCAGCACCGGTTTTCGCCTGAATTACTCCGAGCTGCAAGACACTTCCAACACGGCCATCACCACCAACTGCGAGTTCCCCCATGTCATCGGCCTGATGGTGGAAGCCATCAACTCGGATCCCAAGCTGGCGGTCACCTCCAACTGGGGCGCTGTAGGCTCTGTATTTGTGGAGGAAGAGGACGGCTTCCTGTTGAAGCCCACCGATGAGAACGGCAACGCACTTCCTCAAGGCGAGTTCGCCGACGGCCAAGAATCCGCCCGCGAGAACACCACGCCCTGCCGTGGTTCCTTCATTATCCAAGACTCTTACTACGAGAATGTATGCAGCTACGATGCACCCACCCTGCTGGAGGGCCAGAAGGCCAACGGTAAGGAGGAGATCCTGGAGGAATATGCTGATAGTGTGCTTCCCAAAGTGCTGCTCACTGTGGAAGAGTCCTCCCGCATTTCTCAAATCCAGCCCACCATTTCCGACATTGTGGACCGCTATGTGGTGGATTGGGTTCTCAACGGTGTGACCGATGAGTCCTGGGAGAGCTACCAGAGTGAGCTGGAAGGTGCCGGTTTGGCTGATCTGCTCTCTGTGTGGCAGAGCGCCGTGGACCGCTATAATGCAGCGTAAAATGCATCTTTTTGTTAAAATATAGGGATAACGTCTAGCAGAAACCCTATTAGTCAAAGCGAATGTTTGGCTGATAGGGTTTTCTGCATAAAATGGGCATTTAAAAACGTTTCATTGACATTTCGAAATCGCTAAATTCAAGGAAGAACAAGTGTATCGTACAAACGCGGGTGGGAAATAACCTTGCCCTTCCTGGACCCACTGTTTGGAACGAGCGGGGCGAATATAGGTTTGCCGTGACAGAGAACGGTAACGCTTATGTGCCGGATAGCTTGCTGTGTGTCTATGTGGGTAGGGAGAGAAAAGACACTGTTCAGCTGAATTGCCGTCCCGCATGCGTGTTCGTGGTTAGCAAAAATAAGGAATACCTCTGTATTACTGCCCGCAGAGATGTGTACGCTTTACAATTGAAATAATTTGTGAGACTGAACCGAAGAGCCTGGAGAGAGCTAGGACCGCTCAAAAAAGAGAGGAGCGAAAGGAAATGAACTATAAAGAGCTGGGTAAAAGCGGAGTAAAGGTATCGGAGCTTATCCTGGGGTGCTGGGCCATGGGAGGGGACTACTTTGGGGCCACGGAGGACGAGAGCTCCCTGGAGGCGCTGCGGGTGTCCTATGAGAACGGGGTCAACACCTTTGACACGGCGGAGATCTACGGCAGCGGGCGCTCCGAGCGGGTGGTGGGAGAAGCCGCCCGGCGAATCGGCCGGGACAAGGTGAAGATTATCTCCAAAGTGTTCAAGCCGTCCATGTCCCACGATAAGATGGTGAAGGCCTGTGAGGACAGCTTGTCCCGCCTGGGGACGGACTATCTGGATGTGTACTTCCTGCACTACCCTATCCCTGAGGAGGAAGTGAGCATCCAGGAGCGGATGGAGACCATGACGGAGCTGAAGAAAGCGGGGAAGATCCGTGCCATCGGGCTTTCGAACTTCTCCCTAGAGGAGATGAAGGCAGCCATGGAGTACGGGCAGGTGGATGTGATCCAGCCCTGCTACAGCCTGCTGTGGCGGTACGACGAGGAGCTTTTGAAGTTCAGCTTGGAAAATGACATCGCGGTTATTCCCTACAGCACCTTGGCTCAGGGCCTGCTGACTGGCAAGTATCAAAAGGGTGCCACTTTCACGGACGGCCGCAGCCGCGCCGCCCTGTTTCAGCCGGAGAACTATGATCACGCCCTGGAGGTGACCCAGGTGTTGAAGGAGATCAGCGCCAAGTACGGGAAGACGCCGGCCCAGGGTGCCATCGCCTGGCTGCTGCAGACGCCCGGTGTGACGGCGCCCATCGTGGGCGCGAAAAACGGGAAGCAGGCGGCGGAGAATATCCAGGCCTCTGGGTGGCAGTTCTCAGAGGAGGACTACGCCGCCATCGACCGGGCCAGCCGGGAGTTCACAGAGGGCCTGCCCCATTACACCCTGTTCTTCAACACCAACACAGCGGACTGAGAGAAAGGAGTCGTTTGAGATGCCATTGGTAAAGGTCAACGACCTGCTGCGGCACGCCACGGAGAACCACTACGGCGTGGCGGCGGTGAACGTGTGCAACTATGAGACCATCAAGTGGGTGGCGGAGGCTGCGGGCCGGGAGCGGATCCCCGTGATCATCCAGTTCTACCCGGGGTTTGAGAAGTACATCGCCTTAAAGCATGTGGCGGCCATCGCCAAGGAGTTCGCGGAGAAGTCGGAGGTGCCCATCGGGGTGCACCTGGACCACTCGGCGGGGTACGGCATCGCTGTGGGCGGCGTGCGGGACGGGTTCCCCTCGGTGATGGTGGACGGGTCGGCCCTGCCCTATGAGGAGAACGTGGCGCTGACCGCGGCAGTGGTGCAGGCGGCAGGCGTGTTCAACGTGGACGTGGAGGCGGAGCTGGGCCATGTGGGGTCCGGGGCAAATGTGGACGACATTGTCAACGCGGACCACTACACCAACGTGGAGCAGGCGGTGGAGTTCGTGGAGCGGACCGGGTGCGGGTCCCTGGCGGTGGCGGTGGGCAACGCCCACGGGGCCTACGTCCAAACGCCCAACCTGGACTTTGAGCGGATCGCCGCGCTGCGGAAAGCGCTGCCCATCCCGCTGGTGCTCCACGGGTGCTCGGACATCCCCCACGAGCAGCTGCAGGAGAGCGTGCGGCTGGGGATGAGCAAGTTCAACATCGCCACGGAGTACTTCCGGGCCTGCTACGCCAGCGTGGAGAAGCAGGTGGCCGCGGGAGAGGCCAAGGGGAACCTGTTCGGCCTGATGAACGCGGCGGCGGAGGACGCCATCGAGTTTGTGCGGGGGAAGATGCGGCTGCTAAACCCCAACAAGGTTGCATTTTAAAAGAAGACCCAGTGGGGGTCTTGGGGAGGAATTGAGTTGAAACGGTATGAAGTGGCAGGGTACGACATGCCCTGCGTGGACCTGGCGGTGAACGTGGACGTGTTCCCCAAGCCCAACGGGGGCACAGGGGTGCGGGCCATGAGCTGGCAGGGCGGCGGGAAGGTGGCCTCCGGGATGGTGGCCTGCGCCCGCCTGGGAGCCAAGTGCGCCATGATGGGCGCGGTGGGCAGCGACGACTACGGGCAGTTCTGCATCCGGGACTTTGAGCGCCACGGCATCGACGTCAGCGGGATGAAGGTGCGGGAGGGGGAGACCACGTCCCTGTCCATCGTCATCAGCGACCGGGAGACCAACGGGCGCACCATCGTGTACCGGCGCGGGACGGCTCAGCCGCCGACTTTTGAGGAGCTGGATCAGGAGATATTGGAGGACTGCCAATGGTTCTTCATCTCCCATGTGACGGCGGTCTCGCTGGAGGCCCTGCGCCGTGCCAAGGCGGCAGGCGCCGGGGTAATCGTAGACGCGGACAGCTACTCCTCGGAGATGATGGAGAACATCGGACTCATCGATGTGTTTATCGGGTCCGAGTTTTTCTATCACGCCCTGTTCCGGGACCTGGAGTACGAGAAGAACTGCAGGTTCCTATGTGAAAAAGGGCCGTCCATCGTCATCTTTACCTTGGGACCCAAGGGATGCGTGGGGTATAGCCCGGAGGATGGGTATTTTGAAGTACCCTCTTTCCAGATGCCAGTCGTGGACACCGTGGGCGCCGGGGACGTGTTCCACGGGGCTTATGTGGTAGGCCTGTTGCGAGGTCTGCTCCCCAAGGAGGCCGCGCGGCTGGCCACGGGGGTGTCCTGTATCAAATGCACCCGCATCGGGGGCCGGGCGGGCATCCCGGACTGGGACACCGTGCAGAAGTACTTACAGACAGGCGAGATCGACTACACAGAGATCGACCAGCGTGTGGAATTTTACGGGAGGAAATTGCAGCTATGAGAAAACAGCACATCGTGTTGGGCGTGGCGCCCACCAAGCGGAGTTTTCTGAGCGTGGAAGAAGCCAAACGGAAGAAGGACAAGGTTATGGAGGTCATTGCGGCAGGTACCGCCATCCGCGCCTAGGCGGCAAGTATCCTGATGCGGTTTGACCAGGACCTGGTGAAAAACTGAATTTTTATGCGGAGGCCGGGAGCAATCCTGGCCTTTTGCGTACCCGAAAAAGAGGGCCTGCCCCCACGCAAAAGTTGAGTCGCTTAGACAAAAAAGGCTTCGCAAAACGAAATTTGAAAAACGGGAAGGAGGCCGGCTGAAAAAATATGAAGCGAACTTGCAAGAGAAAACCACAGCAGGGCGGATTTTTTCTTCTGCCCAACGAGATCTTCACGCTGGGATTGAGCGCCGGGGAGATCGCCGTGTACGCTTACCTGCTGTTTTGCGAGGACAGAGAGGCACACGTTTGCTATCCTAGCTTTCGCAAAATCGGGGAGCGCACCGGCACGAGTCCCAATACGGTGCGGAAGTACATTACCCAACTGGAGGACAAGCATCTCATCGAAACCCTGCCGACTACCGTGTGGACATTGGATGGAACTGCGAGAAACGGGACGCTGCTTTACACGATTTTGCTCATTCATGAGGCGGTCAATTGCCACTTGGAATGCCAGTTGGCGGGACTGCCGCAAAAGAAGCGCACCAGGAAACGACTGTGAAACCAAGCATGCCCCTGTAAGGCCCTGTGTGCAATTTTGGGGGGCAGGTAGGAATGATACCAGCGCAGCACCAGACAGGCCCTGTTGGAGACGTGTGAGCCAGTTGTGGACGAGCAGGGCAAACCCAGCGAACCCAAGAAAGGCGATACCCAGCCCCTCCCCCTTTAGGAAGAGGGGTAAGTTCGTTCTGGCAAGAAAAACCAAACTCGACTCTGTGTGCCGTTGTGTGCGGCTTGGGGGGCCGGGTAGGGGAACGCACCAGCGAAACCCCAAACAGGCCCCGTTGAAGCTGTGTGGGGCAGTTGTGGGCGAATCTGGGGGCAGCGGCCAACCCCAGGTAAGAGAAAACTGGTTTCGCCTCCACTCAGAGAGGTGGCTGAGAAAAGCTGGGGATAAGCAGAAAAAGAAAAAGCAGACCCAGGCGGGCCTGCAAAGGCAGCGCAGTGAGGCACGGGATGGCCTCAATGAAAAGCGGAATTTCACTCCACTCAAAGGCTGGATTGGAGAGGGCTGAGGACAGCCTGCATTGCTGAAACATTAAGCAGTGGAGATAGGGCGTGAAAAAAGAGCAGGTTAAAGGGTGTGGGTCGGTGAACCGCCCCACACCCGGCTCACAGCGCCCGGCAGAGCCGGTCGCTCCGGGATTTTTGGAAGGGGTCAAAATCTCAAAAAATAGGGGTCAGATTCTGGGCCTTGGGGTAAAGCCGTGGGGCGTGGATGCCGAAAATTCCCAGTGTAGAGCCATTCTCTACGGTGTCACGATAGGGGTTGCGGCAATTTCCTGCTATCAGCAGGGCAAGCAGAGCGCCCGGCTGTCCGCCGTGCACTTTGTGCGGGGGAGAGCCCTCCGGTCCCCCCTCTTTTTTCTCCGCCCCTACTCAGCCAAGGCCACCTCAAAAACTGCGTTGCTAAACAAAGAATAGGCCTGTGAAAACTCCCCGCCCCAGGCAGGTGTAAGTCCACCAAAAGGTGGGGCGATTTTTCTCCGCCCGATTTGAAAACTAGGGGTGGACATAGGCAGGCGCTATACGGTAGTGTTGGTGGTTGATAAAACAACCCGAAAGGAGGAACCACCAACCATGCCAAAAAAGAGATTGACCACTAACGGCAACGTCTTTCGCCGAACTGATGGCCGCTGGCAAAGTGTGATCTGGTACTTTGACGAGCAAGGGATCAAGCGCCGCAAAGTGTTCTCCAGCAAAACGAAAACGGAGGCCCAGCAGAAGATCACTAGCTACATCGCCCAGTTCAACGCCGAGGTGCGTAACTCGGACGAGTCACAGAAAACTCTCAAGGACAGTCTCACCCGTTGGCTCCAGGTTTTCAAGTTCCCGTCGGTGGAGCGGACAACCTATGACCGACTGGAATGTACCGCCCAGCACCAGGTGTTCCCACTCATCGGAGAGAAAATCGTGAGCGACATTACCGCCGCTGACCTAAAATCCGTCCTCAACCATTGGATGGAGGAGGGCTACGCCTACACCAGAGTGAAGAAAGTCCATATCCTGTTGAATGAGTATTTCCGCTACCTTACGGAAGAAGGGTTCATCCAAAAGAACCCCATGCAATCGGTGCCTATGATGAAGAAGGCCAACTTCCTGGCGGCTCAAGACAAGGAGTGTTTACCTGAGCAAGAAACTGTCACTGTGTTTACGACAACGGAGATTGCCAAGTTCAAGCGAGAAGCATTCTCCACATTTGCAAACGGTAAGCGCAAATATCAGCAAGCCGCGGCCTACATCCTCATGCTTAACACAGGCGTGCGGACGGGGGAACTCCTGGGCCTCTTCAACAGTGACATTGACTTGGAGCGTCGGGTTTTGCATCTCGAAAGAGGGGTAAAAGAGGTCTGGCGGCGGGACGGCCTGCAGGCTGAGCCAGGCCGGGACGTGAAAGTTGGCAAGCTGAAGTCCGCCACCAGCAAGCGAAGTGTGCCCCTCAACGACACCGCCATCGCCATGATAAAAGATTTACGGCAGGAAGCCTACTTCGGTGAGGACACACCTCTGGTGCCGGATGAGCATGGCAACTACACCCGGCCGGTGAATTTCCGCAAGCGTTATTACCGTATCCTGGCGGCAGCAGGAATTGAGAAAAAGGGCCTGCACAGTTTGCGGCACACGTTTGCATCCAATCTGGTGAATGGCATAAAACAAGAGGACGGCACCAATAAATCCCTAACGCCACGCCAGGTGGCTGACCTGCTGGGGCACTCCACCTCGCAGATTACCGAGTTGTACTACGTTAAAAAGGACACCTCTCGTTTACATGGTATCACAGACGGCTTTAACCTGTGACCACTATATGGCAGGATGTACAAAAAACGGACCAAAAATTTTGCAGGACAAAAGAGGTCAAAAACAGCGAAACGCACCCGAAATCGTCCAAAAAGGGCGAAACCGGGTGCGTTTTGGGTGCTGGAGAGGAGTGCAGCAGGTGTGGACGGGTAGGTGAACCAGAAATCCGAACCAACGTGAACCCCACTCCCATACAACACGTGCAAAAAGAAAACCGTCGAAAACCCAGTGTTTTCGACGGTTTTTTGGCAGGGGCAGAAGGACTTGAACCCTCGGCACGCGGTTTTGGAGTGGATGTGGGAACAAACCATCAAGAGCGGGGGAAAGGCGGTGTTGCCCGGTTCCCGCCGCAAGTTGGAGAGAAGGCGGTGCTGGTTTAGTGCTACTGATTCTTTGGGCCCAAATTCATAGGGATTTCAGAAAAAAGACCCAACCAGATCTTATGGGTAGTAGCGCTTCATTGCGCTGATGTGCAATCCGAAACAGCCCAGAATGGAAAAGAAAACCGATGTAGTCCAAACTTCGCTAAATCACTTACATGAACGTTATTTGATATCACCGCTGCGTCAAGAGGTTTTGTGGAGTGTAACATAGGTTAAGTATCGGAGTCGCGTTTGGAGCCGCGGTGGGTGTTGGGAAACCATACAGCAGGAGTAAAAATAGAGTACCCCGTGACAATCTCATCCGTGGGGTTGGAGAGAATGTGAGGTAGGTTCGAGCGGATTAGGGTGGTGTCCCCTGTCTCCAGGCGGACGGCCTTACCGTCGATGATCACATCCACGGTGCCACGCTCCAGCAGGACGATCTCCTCACTGGGATGGATGACTGGCAGCTCTCCGTCTACGCTGCGGGGAGCCAACTCGAATCGGGCCACCAAGGACTGGGGCACAAATTCTCCGGTGGGCATAGGCGACATGATTTGATAGCGCACGTTTGAGTTGGGTTGGGAAAGTTGAATCATCTCGTCCTTGTGGAGAGTGAGACTGCCGTGGGGCTCGTCACCTAAGAACAAGTAGGTGGGGACACCTAATGCGCCGCTAATTTTCCGCAGAGTGGAAAGGGAGGGATCGGTAAGATTGCGCTCGATCTGGGAGATGTACCCGATGGAAAGGCCGGTCTTTTCCGCCAGTTCCTTTAAGGTGATTTCCTGCCGTTTTCGGATGGAGCGAATCTGATCTCCTAGCATGTGGGGCCTCCCGTTTCACTGTGGTAAAAATCGCGTTGTATTTTGCTTATTATACCATGGGAAAAAAGATGCGTCAATGGCGGCACTTTTTATGCTATAACTAAAAAACAACAGAGAAAAAAGTTGCTGAAAATTCTGGTATATATGCAAAATTAGGCGAAAAAATGTAATATTTGAGAAATGTGCTTGACGGTTTATTTTAAAAATAGTAAAATCAGTAAAAACTGGAGGAGGCAGCGATATGAAACTGACAGATATGAAAGTAGAGCTCATCAAAATCCCCTTGAAGAAGCCCTTCCGCATCGCCTTTGCGGTGCAGGAGCACTCAGTGAACGTGCTGGTAAAGCTTATCACCGATGAGGGCATTTGGGGCATCGGCGAGGCGGCGCCCTTCGAGCCTGTTACCGGGGAGAACGCCAACACGGTGATGGAGGCCTTAAAGCTCTTCAAGCAGGGCCTTCTGGGCCGGGACCCCATGGACCTGGAGGGTATCCACCAGATGATGGACAACCTTATCAGCGGCAACACCGCCGCCAAGGCTGCGGTGGACATCGCCCTGTACGACATCCGGGGCAAAGTGATGGGCCAGCCCTTGTACAAGGTGTTGGGAGGCAGCCGGAATAAGATTGTCACCGACATGACCATCGGCATCGACAAGCCGGAGTATATGGCGCAGGAGGCCAAAGAGCGGGTAGAACGGGACGGCTTTACCATTTTGAAGGTGAAGGCCGGTATCTGCCCCCAAGACGACATTCGAGCCCTCACTCTTATTCGGGAGGCGGTGGGCCCTGGTGTGCGGCTGCGGGTGGACGCCAACCAGGGTTACACCGTGGGCGACGCGGTGCGCACCCTGAAGGCCTTTGAGCAATTGGGGGTGGAGGCCGTGGAGCAGTGCCTGCCCTGGTGGGACGTGGAGGGCGCCCGTCTGGTGCGCTCCAAGGTGGATATGAAGATCATGCTGGACGAGTCCATCCACTCCCCTGTGGATGCCGCGCGTGCCTGCCGCTTAGATGCTGCGGATATTCTAAACATCAAGTTGATGAAGTGTGGCGGTCTGTACCCGGCGGAAAAGATCAATGCTGTGGCCGAAGCAAACCACGTCCAGTGTATGGTGGGCTGTATGCTGGAGACCAAAGTGGCCATCGCCGCGGGGGTGGCCCTGGTGGCGGCTAAGTCCAACATCACCGAGGCGGACTGCGACAGCTTTATGTACGCTGTAGACCCGGAGATGGGTATGCCCGGCGGCTTCTCTGTGGAGGGCGGGGTTTACACCCTGTCGGACAAACCCGGTCTGGGCCTGGACTTCGACTTTTAACTGTGACATAATAGAAAGGGGATAATGCGTATGAACGGGACATTGTTCTCGTCGGAGGGGGCCCTGCTGTTCGTTATTTTCGGCGTGGTAGCCCTGGGGCTGTGGCTGCAGCGGTTCAAGGTGTTCAAGACGCTGGGCCCGGCGCTGACCGTCATCGTAACGGGCATTGTGCTTTCCAACCTGAAAGTCGTACCCACCTCCAGCGCCACCTACGACGCTGTCAGCAACTATTGTGTACCGTTGTCGGTATCTATTTGCCTGTTGAGCCTGGATCTGCGCCAAATGCGCAAGCTCACCAAAGAACCGGTGATCGCACTGATCTCTGCCGTGTGCAGCGTGTGCCTGGTGGCGCTGGTGTTCGGCGTGGTGTTCGCCGGGAAGATCGACGAGGGCTGGAAGGTGTCCGGTATGTTTGTGGGCACTTATACGGGAGGCAGCTCCAACCTGACCGCGATTGCGGTGGGTCTGGACGCGGCCAAGACAACCATCGCCTCGGCCAACGCCGCGGACTATGTGGTGGGCATTCCCACGATGATCCTCATGTTCGCGGTCCCCGCCATCTACAAAGGTTCCAAAAAGCTGAAAAAGCTGTGGCCCTACGATATGTCCCAGGAAGAGCTGCTGGGGGAGGGGGACCACGAGGAGCTGATGGCCTCGAAGGAGTGGTCCATTTTGGAGATCGCCTGCCTGCTGGCTATTGGCTTCGGCACGGTGTGGGTCTCCACCCTGATCTCCAACGCGGTGTTCGGCGAGGATTTCCGCAGCGCGGGGCGCATCTTGCTCATCACCACCTTCTCCATCCTGCTGGCTCAGGTGCCGGCAGTGCGGAAGCTGAGAGGCAATTTCGACCTGGGTCTGTTCGTGGCCCTGCTGTTTCTCAGCACCATCGGCTTCGCCGTGGACCTGATGCAGTTCTTTGGCTCGACCTTCTACATCACCCTGTTCTGCTTCTGCGTGATCCTGTTCAGTTGCTTGCTGCACCTGCTCATCACCCGGCTGCTGAAGATCCGCTTTGAGTATGTGCTGCTTTCTATCGTGGGCTGCATCGCCGACGGCCCCACCGCGGCCCTGGTGGCCTCCAGCGCCCAGTGGAAGATCCTTATTAACATTGGCCTGCTCATGGGTGTGCTGGCGGGGGCCCTGGGAAATTATGTGGGCATTTCCGTTGCCTATGCGATACGGGCGATTGTAGGGGGATAGCCCTGTCCCTTAAATCAAGACGAAAGGTGGGAGAACTATGACTGTTTTTAATCTGTATGTTTCGGGCATTTTATATGGCAAGCTGGAGCTGGACCCGGCCGCTCCCCGCGTCCGCCGGTTGGACGTATTTACCGGTACGCTGGGGGATTGGGAGCCCATTACGTCAGAGATTTCCGGGGAATATAAGTCCTTTTTGAAAATGGATTTTCTCGCTTTGGCGGAACACGCTGGGGAGTATCCCCAGGCCCTTTGCGGCAAGGGGGAATTCCAGGTGGCGGGAGAGCGTTACACCAGCGAGGACGGCGTCCACTTTCTCCAGCGGGATGTGAAATTCCCCTGCAACAAACAGATAGAGGGCGGGAAACTCATTGCCGTGTACTGCCCCTCCCGGGAGATGGTGAGCCTGCTGGTGCGGGAGGGCTGCGAGGAGCGCACCCTCCTGCGTCTGTGGCGAGAGACCTGGCCGGAGGAGAAGCTCTGTGCCGTATCCTACGCCGGTCCCTTTGACGTGCCCATGCGGGATGGGGTGGCCCTATCCACCGACGTGTACCTGCCCGCCGGTGTGGAGGAAAAGGTCCCGGCGGTACTGGTGCGCACCCCCTATGGGAAAGAGGAGGGCCGCGAGGTCTACTACCGCTATGTGCAGCGGGGCTATGCCGTTGTCATCCAGGACGTGCGTGGCCGCAATAAAAGCGGTGGGGAGTGGATCCCCAACTACTACGAGGTGGAGGATGGGGACGACACCCTGAACTGGATTGCCGTCCAGCCCTGGTCCTCCGGCAGCGTGGGCATGGTGGGAGGCTCCTACCTGGGGTACGTCCAGTGGGCCGCCGCGGCCAGCGGCAACCCCCACCTGAAAGCCCTCATCAGCGTGGTGTGCGCCGGCAGCGCCTTTATCGATGTGCCCCGGCGGGGCGGTTCCCTCAACTCCGGGATGCTTGCCTGGGCTTTTGCCGTATCCCAAAAGACATTTCAGCCAGAGCTCATGGAGCGGGATGATTGGCAGGAGGTACTGCGCATCCGACCCCTGTCGGACATCCCCAAGAAGGCCTTGGGCTATGAAGTCCCATTCTTGGACCAGTGGTTCCGGCCCCGGGACAATGACGAGTTCTGGAGCCGTTCCGACTGGCAGGCCCGCTGGAAGGGGGCGCAGGTCCCAGCGTTGATCCAGTCCGGCTGGTTTGACGACAACGGCATGGGCACCACCCAGGCCCTGGAGCTGGTTCACGACTTCCCTGCGCAGAAGCGGAAAGTTATCCTGGGCCCCTGGCAGCACAGCGGCAACAGCAAGTACGATATGCATGGGGTATCATTTGGCAGCCAGGCTTTGCGTTTCGACTTGGATCTGCTCTACTTTCGGTGGTTTGAGCGGTACTTAAAGGGTGTGGAGAACGGCGTGGACCGGGAATCCCCAGTGGAGTACTACACCTTGGGACAGGAAAAGTGGAAGACCGCGGAAAACTGGCCCGTCCCCGCCACGGTAGAGCGGGCCCTGTACCTGACCAGTTCCGGCCATGCCAACACCTCTTCCGGGGACGGGCTCCTTACCTGGCAGGCCCCGGAGCGGGAGGGCAGGGATAGCTACCGCTATGACCCACAGGACCCCGCCGTCCATATTGTGGATATGTCGGAGAACGAGTTGGAGGTCCCGGAGGACTATACAAAAGAGGAACGTCGGCAGGACATCCTCTGCTACACCACAGAGCCTCTGGCGGAGGACGTGACCATCACCGGGGACATGACGGCTGAGCTGTATGTCTCCTCCAGCGCTCCAGATACGGACTTTGTAGTGCGGGTCACCGATGTGGACGAAAACGGACGCTCTATCAAGCTGGCAGATGGAGTGCTCAGCGCCCGGTACCGCAGCGGCTTTGAGAGGGCGAAATTCCTGGAGGCGGGGGAGATCGCCTGCCTGAAGATCCGCACCACCAAGCTGTCCAACTGCTTCCGCAAGGGCCACCGCATCCGGGTGACGGTGACCTCCGGGGCGGAGAATTTCATCTTTCCCAACAGCAACACCCGGGAAGGCTACAACAGCACGGTTACCGTGGTGGCGGAAAACACTCTGCACCACGGCGGCGCTCACGCCTCGAAATTGATCATGCGTGTGGAAGAATGACAGCGCCGGTGATTGCGGCCTCGCAGTGTGACGGCCTGCGGCCAGAATTTGGCGGGGGAATATGGGAATATCTATGGGAAGGCCGGGAGAAATCCCGACCTTTTTCATACCTAACAGTAAGGGCAGGGCTGCCTCGGAATGGAAAAGCACCCCACAACGCGAAGAAGCACACTACCCCACAGGGGGACAGCGTGCTTTAGCTGTTTCCTATCCGCTGTTAAACGGCAGGTGCCGCAACTGGGTTTCCCCATTACCGAATAGGAAGGGGCTCCGCCATTTCATGAATATGTCTTCTGACGGTCAATGGGTATCGAAATAGGCCTCCCGATACTGGGAGGGCGTCATGCCGGTTTTGCTTTTGAACACCTTTAAAAAGTAAAAGTAGTCCTCAAACCCGCAAGCCGCACTGGTTTCTAAAATGGTGTAGCCAGAACTGAGCATACGCTTGGCCTGCTCCACCCGCAGGATCCCCTGCATCTGCTTGATCGTCACGCCGTACACAGCCTGGAAGATGGCGTTCAGGCGGCGGTAAGTCATGCCAAAAGCGGCGGCGTAGTCCTGGTTTTGTAGCTGCCGGCCTTTGTTGTTGTCAATATATTGCAGGATCTGGAGGGCCGTCCTGTTTTCCCGCTTGGGCCACAGCCGCTTTTTTTGCATAGCCAAACTGAGCTGGTACAGGATCGCCTGGATCTGGGAGGAGAGGAAATTCCCGCTGAAAAAGGGCGGGGCCCGGTGGCAGGCCGCGTACTCCATCAGGTCAAAGCAGGGGAGCTCCAGAGGAACCTGCCCCCATAATGGCAGCAGGATATGGCCGTTGTCCAGCTCCGTGGGTGGCGGGGTCTCTGCCCCCTCTGCCTGGAAATGGGCAAAATAGGCCTCGTGCTCGTCATGCTGCAGCCCGCAATGCCGCACATAGGGCGGCAGCAGAAAAAATTCGCCGCCGTGAACTGCATAATCCCCCCCATAGATGCGGAAGGTCCGCGTCCCGCTGATCATCAGCACCAGAACCCACTGGGGCATCACCCGGTCCGGGTGTACATTCCCGCCGCTGAATTTATCCACGATTTCCACATGGATTTCCCCCGTCAGCCGGAACCACCGGGGAAGCCCTTGTCCGGTACCCATAGATGCCGCACCTTCCTTTTCCAATATGTCCATTTCATAATAGGCCGCGCTGAAGAGAAAAGTCAAGCAGGGGATAAATAAAATGTCCATTTATTCCATATACCTTTCGTTCCCTCCATAGACTTTTCCCCAGGGGCGCGGTATGATGCTGCCAAAGCATCCAAGGAGGGATACGAAATGAAAAACGGTAAGCTCAGAGTGGCGCTGGTGGGGGTCTCCTTCGGCGCGGAGTTTGTGCCCATCTACTTGAAACACCCAGATGTGGATTCCCTGGTACTGGTGGATACCGACCGGGCGCAGCTGGACAAGATCGGCGATAAGTTCCTGCTGGAGGAGCGCCTGACGGACTTCGACGCCATGCTGGAGGACGAGACCATCGACGCGGTCCATCTGGTGACACCCCCGGCCACGCACGCCCCTTTGTCTGTGCGGGCGCTGAACGCAGGCAAGCATTGCGCCTGCACCATTCCCATGGGCATGAGCATCGACGAGCTGTACCAGGTCATCGAGGCCCGGAAAAAGAGCGGAAAGCACTATATGTTCATGGAAACTTCCGTCTATGGGCGGGAATTCCTGTACGTGAAGGACCTGTACGAAAAAGGGGAGCTGGGCAGGATCCAGTTCATGCGCTGCGCCCATTACCAGGATATGGAGGGCTGGCCAGACTACTGGCTGGGCTTCCCTCCCCTGATGCATCCCACCCACGCGGTGGCTCCCTGCCTGATGCTGCTGGGCAAGCGCCCAGAGACCGTGTACTGCAAGGGTTCCGGCAAGGTGCGCAAAGAGGTGGAAGAGCCCTATGGCTGCCCCTTCGCCTTTGAGTCCGCTCTCATCTCCCTGAAGGACAGCGATGTGGGCATCGAAATGGCCCGTTTTCTCTACCATGTGGCCCGGGGCTATACCGAATGCTTCAATATCTACGGGGAGCGGAAGAGCTTTGAGTGGCAGCAGTTGGAATCCGAACAGCCGGTGCTGTTCTCCATGGCGTTCGACCCCCATGCGGAGCATGTGATGAACGACTACGGCCGAGGCGGGCTGGTGACGGAAGAGCGCATCCAGATCCCTGACTATGCGGACCGCCTGCCTGCGGAGATTGGGCGATTTACCCGGCAAACGGTATACGATGAAAGCAATCCCCACCTGGCGTTCCTTCAAGGTGGAGGCCATGGGGGCTCCCATCCCCACTTGGTCCATGAATTCGTCCGAAGCATTATTGAGGACCGGGACCCTGTCCCCAGCGACATTGACGGCGCTTACTGGACCGGTGTGGGCATCTGCGCCCATCAGTCTGCTATGGAAAGTGGCGTGGTGAAGCGCGTGCCTGTTTTTGAGTAAAACCCCAGCAAACAATCTACCATTGGTTGAGAGGTCTTTGGGGGAGGAGAGCACCAGAAATAAGCGCAGGAGCCCACTCTATAGTAAAGGAAAGGTCGGGAGTGCTCCCGGCCTTTTCCTTTTATCAAAGCAGTAGAAGGGCCGTTGCAATGAAAAAGAGCAGGGAATGTTTCCCAAGCTAGGGCACTCTACCACCAGTCGGTTGCCGGAGCAGGTGGACTGTGTTATGCTAAAGAAAATTTCAAATGGGAGGAAAATCTATGAACTTATCACAAATCGGGCGCTTTATCAGCCAGCGCAGGGTGACTCTGGGACTTACCCAAGCCCAGCTAGCTGAGCGGCTGGATGTGACCGACAAAGCTGTCTCCAAGTGGGAACGGGGAAAAAGCCTGCCTGACGTGGCGCTTCTCAGCCGTGTGGCCGCGGAGCTGCGGGTCAGCGTGGTGGAGCTCCTCAGCGGCGAGGCCATGAATGTGGCCCGCAGCAGCAACCTGGACGAGGCCGACGGCTGGGAGAGGGAAGCTGCCCAGGCTACGCCCCTCACTTTGCAGCGAAAAGCCCCGGAGGACCTGTTGGTATCGCCTTACCTGTTTGGCAGCAACCTGGAGCACACCCGCTCCTGCCTCTATACCGGCTTATCCGCCCAAATGGTCCGCAATCGGAAGTTCGCCGGAAAGCCCACTGCCTGCGAGGGCTGCGCGATGGAATGGTTCCCCTTGGGGGAACGGGGTGTGTTTTCCCTGGACGAACCCTACACCCGCCACGGGGATGGCTATCACATGAAACGAACCACGGAATGCAATTCGGTCAGCGTTTTCAATCCCCGCCAAGGGGAACCTGTCGGCATGGGCCAGCATGGTATCGCCATCTCCCAAGGTCAGCCGTATCTGTTCGGAATGGTGGTAAAAACCCAGAACCCGGTAGAGTTTGCCGTTTCTTTAACGGACCGGGCGGGGAAGAAAGTCTATTGCCGCACCACATTCACAGGGGAGGGGGCTGATTGGACCCGTTTTGAAGTTGAACTTACCCCCCAGGCCGCGGATCCCGACGCTGACCTGCGAGTCAGCTGGGAAAAGGAAGGGCATGTCTGTGTTGGGGCCATCTCCCTGTTGCCCAAGGACCACTTCCACGGGATGCGCCGCGATGTGGTGGAAGCCATGAAGGAATTGGGCATCAAAGTGCTGCGCTGGCCAGGCGGAAACTTCGCCGGGGAATTCAACTGGATGGACGGCCTTCTGCCTGTGGATATGCGCGCCCCCTTCCAGTCCTATCTGGGCCTGGAGACCCAGCCTCACACCATGGGCTACGATTACAGCGAGATCAATACGGACGACTTTATTGCCCTGTGCCGGGAGATCGGCGCCGAGCCGTTCATCACCATCAACCCCTGCTGGAATACGCCGGAAGAGAACGCCGCCTGGGTGGAGTACTGCAACGGTGACGCTTCCACCCCCTACGGGAAGCTCCGGGCCCAACGAGGTCACCAAGAACCTTACAATGTACAGCTTTGGTCCTTGGGCAACGAATTCGGTTACGGCCATATGGAGGGCGACAACACCCCTGGTGGGTACTGCCAGATCGCCCTGGAAAACGGCAAGAAAATGCTGGAGGCCTCTCCCAACCTCAGCCTGTGCTCCTCGGGGCCCTATCCCAACAAGGAATGGGCGGAGCTTTCCGCCAAGCCCCTTGGGGGAATCTCTCAGATGATTTCCCAGCACTATTACGGCTATGCTCCCCATTACACCGACCTTGCCACCGTAGAGGAGGAGTATAACCGATGCTTGGCCTCCGTCTCCCGAATGCGGGACCTGATCCACCAGTCTCGCCAATGGCTGGAGCCTTCCATGCGCATCTCCATGGACGAGTGGAATGTTTGGTACGCCTGGTACCGCCCCTCCAGCGTTACCGACGGTATTTACGCCGCCCTGGCCCTACACATGTTGATGGAAGAAGGCGAGAAAAGCGGGATCGCCCTTGCGTGCCACTTCCAGGCGGTCAACGAGGGAATGTTGTGCGTGAAACCGGATCATGTGAACCTGACGGCACAGGGCCAGGTGTTCTCCTGGATGAACCGTTGGCATATGGGTAACCGTCTGTGCTCCGCGTCTCAAGAGGCCGTTGTCACCGCGGACCGTGAGGGCCGGATGTCCGCCACCGTGGTCAACGCCGCGTTCCGCAGCGAAAAACCGCTGGACTTCTCCTCCTTTGGGCCTTGCAGCGAGGCGGTGCTTTTCTCCAGCGACACTGTGCTGCCGCCCTCTGAATTCACAGTGACAGATGTATTGGAGCAGGCCGCAGGCGGAACTTTTCAGATGCCGCCTCACAGTGTGCTGTTCATGCATTTTAATAATTGAGTTTCTAAATAAGTCGGTTGAACAAATTCGCCTTGACAAGTTATTGATAATAAGGCTATTTAAAATGGAGGTGAATGTGGTCAAAAAAGAAATCGGGTTAGGTGGAGAAAATACAGCGGGAGCAATTGTTTCAACAAAAAGCGTATGGTTCCCAAAAAGATGGACGGCAAACGGATAATTGATTCAAGAAAGGATGGGTAAAAATGACGAAAAAGATTGTATCGTTTCTCCTTAGCATAATAATGGTTGTAGGGATGGCCGCATGCGGTAGTGGAAATGGAACAGAACCAGCAGAAAAAAACAGCAGTGGGCCAATTTCTGAAGGAAATGCCGAAGGCGGGAGCGGGGTGACAGAGGAAGAACTCGCCAGTGGTGATCCCGTAGACTTGACCATCTACTTTCAAACCCATATCGGGGCTCAAGATGCTCAAGATGATGTGGCTGCTGAAATGACCAAAATTACCCGAGATAAGCTAAATGTCAACGTCAATCTAGAACTTATCGATAGCGCCGCGTATAAACAGTCTCTTACCCTGGCGTTCTCCAGCGGTGAGCAGGTTGATCTATTCAACTCCTGCGGATTGGACTCTTATGCGGCGGTTGTAAACAACGGTTATGCCCTAAATCTGGATGAGGATAGTTTACTGCAGACCTATGGCACTGGAATTCTTGAAACAGTGGACCCACTGTATCTGGATGCCTGTAGGGTAGATGGCTGTATCTATGGACTTCCTACCATGCGCGATATGGCTATAGGAATGTTTGGACTGGCGGTTGCCGCCCAATACTTGGATGGGATCGGCTATGAGTACACAGACGATGATATCATCTATGTGGAAGAGGATGTTATTTTCGATATCCTGGCGAAGCTCCACGAGACTTACCCGGATAAAACTGTTACCAAATATGGTTTGCTGTCCCAGAATATTATCTACGATGCATTAGGCGGCGATAATTTCGGCGTACTGCTCGATCCGATGAACAGCTTGAAGGTGGAGGACTTCTTCTCCAGCGACTTGTATTATGATTATTGCAAAATGTTTTATGAGTGGAATCAGGCGGGTTATATCTCTCAGGACGCTATGGCGTCTGATGCCCATGTGACCACCGAGGTTCGCGCAGGAACGTTGATGAGCTATTTGTGCGGTACAAAACCCGGAATCAAACAACAGGAGTCGAAACTTTGCGCCCAGGAGATGGTTCTTCTGCAGGCGGGAGATGACTATCTGAGTTCCTCCGCAATTTCTGGAATCTCTTGGTGTATCGGCTTCACTACCGTAGACAAAGTAGCTTCTATGAAATTGATGAATGAACTATACACTAATGCGGACCTTTCCCGATTAATTTGCTGGGGACGCGAAGGGTACGAATGGGTAGAGACTGAGGATGGCCATTTAACCTATCCAGATGGGGTAACTGCGGATACTTCTGCCTACTCCCACTCTGTAAACTGGGAGATGCCCAACCAATTTATCGCTGGCGTCTGGGAGGGTGATGACCTGGATATTTGGGAGCGTACCGAGGCGTTTAACAGCAACGCCTTGGTCTCAAAAGCTTTAGGTTTTACGTTTGACAACTCAGCTTTAATGAGCGAATACACGGCGATGGTAAATATCTACAATGAGTACGCAGACCAGTTAGAAATGGGATTTTTGAATCCGGATGAAGGGATTCCGGAAATGGTGGAGCGTTTGAAGGCATCCGGCTTGGAAAAGTACATGGCGGAAAAACAGGCACAGTTGGATGCCTGGGCAGAGGAAAACGGTATTTCTTGATCCATAAAAAAGAGTATCAAATTTTGTGTTGTAAAAAATGGGGAGGGCCAGAGGGGTTGCCTTTGGCCCCTCACTCATGAAACGGAGGAGGAAAAATGCGAGAAAAAGTAGTAGCAGGCGTTAGCAGAGCAAAAAAACAGAGTATGGGAAAACGTATGGTCAAATTTCTGCCTGTGTATGCTATGGCTATGCCAGGTTTAATCTATCTTTTTATCAACAACTATATGCCCCTTCCCGGACTGGTGTTGGCATTTAAAAGCTATAATGCGAGGGACGGCATTTGGGGGAGTCCTTGGGCTGGGTTGTCTAATTTTACTTACTTGTTCCAAAACGATGCAGGTTACATTACTCGCAATACTATTTTCTATAACCTAGCGTTTATTGTCATCAATACAGTACTCGCCATTGCGATCGCAGTGGTCCTAAGTGAGATGACTAATAGGATGAAGAAGTTTTACCAAAGTGCTATCTTACTTCCCTATCTTTTATCTTCTGTAATCGTTGCCTACCTGGTTTTCGCCTTTCTGGGCGTAGAAAATGGTTTTTTAAATAGGACAGTTCTTCCTCTGTTTGGAATAGAACCAGTGAATTGGTACACTGAGACCTCTGTTTGGCCATTCATTCTAATTCTCGTAAACGCTTGGAAGTCTGTGGGATATAATTGCATTGTCTATCTGGCCACTATTATGGGGTTTGATCGTGCATTTTACGAAGCAGCCATCATTGATGGAGCGAGCAAAGTTCAGCAGGTATTTCGAATCACTATCCCCATGTTAAAAGGAACTATCGTTATGCTGACGCTTCTTGCAATCGGTCGAATATTCTACTCCGACTTTGGGTTGTTCTACCAAGTGCCTATGAACACCGGTGCTCTATATCCGGTGACACAAACTATCGATACTTACGTGTACCGTGGTCTTCTAGAAGTGGGAAATATCACGATGTCTGCCGCAGCGGGAGCTTATCAATCGTTGGTGGGTTTCATCTTAGTACTGGGCGCAAATCTCGTTGTACGCAAGGTGGATCGTGAAAATGCGCTGTTTTAAAGGAGGTAAACGGAATGGTTAAAACAAAAGAAGAATGCATTTTCCAAATTATAGCCAATATTGTCATGGCAATCTTCTCATTTTGTGCGTTGCTTCCCATCGTGCTCCTTTTTACCTGTTCCCTTACTGCAAATGACAACCTGCTGCGTGATGGTTATAATTTCATTCCCCGAGCATGGAGTATTGAAAACTATGCCTATGTTTTCAATACCAGCTCCAGCAAAGTACTGCATGCTTACTTTATTTCCTTTACCTTAACATGCTGCGGAACCGTTTTAGGGACAGTGATTACCATGCTCTTGGGGTATTCTATCTCTCGGCCCGGGATGCCGGGGCGAGGAGTGATCACTTTTCTTGTTTTTCTGACCATGTTGTTTAATGGAGGATTAGTGCCAACTTATATCAATTATACTACTGTTTTTCAGGTGAAAAACACCTTCTTTGGCTTGTTGATCCCTTCACTTTTGATGAATGCCTTTAACGTAATGTTGGTGAAGAGTTATTTTATAACCTCTATCCCAGAAGAAATCTTAGAGTCAGCCAGGATAGATGGTGCCGGGGAGATTCGCATATTTGCATCTATCTCAGCCCCTATGGCCCGTCCGATCATCGCAACTATCGCTCTTTTTGTGGGAATTGCATATTGGAATGACTGGAACAATGGCTATATTTATCTCACGAGTGCGACTGACCTTTACAGCATCCAAAATTTGTTAAATCGCATGCAGGAGAATCTCCAGTTTTTGATGACTAACTCTGCAGGTCTTTCCAGCACAAACGTGGGTTTGGCGAATATTCCCTCTGAAGGAATTCGGATGTCCATTGCTGTACTAGGTGTTTTACCCGTAGTTCTTGTGTATCCTTTTATTCAGAATAACTTTATCAAAGGCATTACTTTGGGAGGAGTTAAAGGTTAGGCATGTCCAATTACACCTGACCGATAAAGATCTAAAAGCGCTAATATTACATTTTGTGGTGGCTTAATTAAAGAATAAAGTCCGTACTAACTTATGCTATACATAAGTTGATTTTCACTGCCGCAACCGAAAACCAGTGATATGAGAACGCAGCGCACGTAACGTCTACACTCATAAATTAAAATTATAAGCGGTACGATTCTATTTTCCAACACTGGCTTAAATCAAGGCGCGGACCGGGAATGTTCTCTACAACCAAAGGAAGCCTGCAGTGAGTAGGACGGGTGCTTTCCTTGCGCTGACCACTGATAAAATGTTCATATTCTAAATAGCGTCTGTTGGCATGGTGAATGGCTATATGGACGGAACATTCTGGCTGGAAATCCTATCACTTTCGTGAAGATGGTGGATATCGGGAATGACATGATGGAATGCAGTATTGACCGCGGATACACTAAAAAGCACTACTCTGTACCTTCCAGGAGGCTGTGAATTACAAGTTAGAGCGAGATTTGGTAGCTCTGCCAGATCCTAAACGGACTAGAAAGACAATGAAGTCCAAACTCGACTCTGTGCGGCGATTTGTGGCCGGTTAGAGGACCGGGTAGGGAAACGACACCACCAAATACCCAAACCGACCCCGTTGAAGCCGTGTGGGCAACAGTTGCCAAAGGCTGTGGCCTGGAGAATCCCTTGGGTACGAGGCAGAGAGAAAAGCTGGCCAGCAAGCCAGAGCGAAGTTCCTCCAACAACCGTAACATATTCCTCCAAAATCAAGCAATGGAGGGAAGTGTGAAAAAAGAGCAGGTTAAAGGGTGTGGGTCGGTGAACCGCCCCACACCCGGCTCACAGCGCCCGGCAGAGCCGGTCGCTACGGGCCTTTTGCAAGGGGTCAAAACCTCAAAAAATAGGGGTCAATTTTCGGGCCTTGGGGTCAAGCTGTGGGTCGTAGATGACGGATTATCCCAGTGTAGAGCCATTCCCTACGGTGTCAGGATAGGGGTTACAACAATTTCCTGCTATCAGCAGGGCAAGCAGAGCGCTCGGCTGTCCGCCGTGCACATTTGGCGGGGCTAAGCCCCGA
>CAJMOH010000025.1 GCA_905215055.1 uncultured bacterium | reverse complement strand
CACGATAGCAAGGATATGCCTAAATTTCAGACCATTACCGACCAGAAAAGCATTGAGAAATATGGCGGAAGCAGAATGTATTTTGCCCCACCAATCGACTATGATAAAGTGATGAAACTAATTCCTTATGGCAAAGTAATCACTGTCGGAAAAATCCGTGAATACTTTGCTGAACTGAATGGGGCGGATTTCACAGAGCCTATCACAGCCGGGATTTTTGTATCTATTGCAGCATGGGCGAGTTACCAGCGTTCCGAAGATGAAACCCCGTATTGGAGAACCTTAAAGGCAAATGGGGAATTGAATGCAAAATATCCCGGCGGTATAGAAGCACAAAAGGAAAAGCTGGAAGCAGAAGGCCATACAATTATTCAGAAAGGGCGCACAAATATAAAGTATTTCGTAAAGGACTACGAAAGCGTTCTTTTTGATTTGAGATAGGATTTTTGAGTTGTAAAATATTCTATTTTCGGACCACTTTGACCCGAACTTTCAAAACTGAATAGCAGCCGCCTATCGGCGGCACCATCCGGCAGGAAATCTTGAGAGAGATTTCCTGCTTTTTCTTTGCCCGGATGCTGGGAGACAGTACACTGATTTCGCTTTGTAAAAATGCCAACTCCATCAAAACTACTCCTCAACTCCACCTCAACTCCACCTTCGTAGTGTACCATAAGGGTGTTCCCGGCAGACGGGGACACCACTGGAGCGAGAAAAGCCCCGGCGAAAAACTACGTTAGGAGGTACACAAGTGAACCCACTGGTTTTACGAAAAGGAAATGAGGTGGCTGTGAGATGAACCTGTGCAAACGGGCCTGCCTGTATTCCATCCGCAAAAAGGGCAAGACCCTCACGCTGCTGGCGTTTCTGCTGGTCATGGCCACGCTGATGCTGACCTGCCTTTCCATCCAATCAGCCACAGAAACGGCCAACGCCAATATTAAAAAAGCCCTGCTGGGCTATTTCACCATCAACGCCAAGACGCTGGAAAACGGTATCCCGGAGGATACGGTGAGCCAGATACTTGATGTGGATGGCTTGAGCGGCAGGTACACCCTGCGCTCCTATACCTACGCTACTTATTTTGACGCAGACGGGAACCTTCTGGAGATCAACACCGAGGGCGCTGCCCAGGTGCCGGAGGGCTATGAGAACGCCGGACGGGTGGTGGCAAACTCCAATTCTCAGGAGGACAGCTATTTCACCGATGGCGGCTTTGAAATGGTGGAGGGCAACCCCATCACCACCGAAACCGGCAGCCATGTGCTGATCCATGAGAAGTTCGCCCAGCGTAATGGCCTGTCAGTTGGCGACACCATGCTGCTGGGGAATGTGGAGGACAAAGATAAGACTATCCCCGTGACGGTGGCCGGGATCTTCACCAATACCGAGGAACAGGATTCTATCGGCATGGCCCCGTCCTATGACCTTTACGACAATATCGTGTTTACCGACCTCTCCACTGCCTCTTTCCTGCTCTACGGCACCGAGGGAACCACCAACGTCCAATATGGGGATTTCTATGTGAACGACCCGGACGAGCTGGAGCGCATTATGACCGATGTGCAGGAACTGGATGGCGTGGATTGGGAGAGCTGCACCCTGACCCGCTACGACAACGACTATCAGAACGCCAAGGAATCCTTGGAGGGCTTGCAGAACATCGTCTTTATCGCCATTGCGGTGGTATCCGTGATCTGTTTCCTGGTGTTGGCCCTGTTCCTGACGCTGCGGCTCCGTGGGCGTATCCATGAAACCGGCGTCTATCTGGCCATGGGCATTTCCAAAGGCTCGGTGCTGCTGCAATACCTGCTGGAAGTGATCCTTGTGGCGGCCATCGCCCTGGTGATCTCATTCGGCACCAGCACAGCCATTTCCCATCAGATCGGGAGCAGCCTGCTCTCCCAGGTGACAAGCGAAACCTATGAAACGGTGGACTTGACCGGGGAAAGCGAAACTGCGGAAGAAGAATCCACCGAGGATTTGGGCCTTGCCGAGATCGAGGTGGCTGTTTCCGCCGAGGATTATGCACTGGTGTGGGCTTTCGGCATGGTGCTTTGTGTGGCCTCTACCGCACTGGCGGCCTACCCGATCATGAAGATGAAGCCCAAGAGTATCTTGTCGCAGATGAGTTAAGGAGGTGCAGGCGATATGAATAATTTAGGAATACGAGCGATTTTATATAGCGCACGGAAATGGAAAAAGACCTTGCTGGTGTTCTTCCTGCTCCTGACCATTACCACTTTGGTGTTGTCCGGCCTTGCCATAGCCGACGCTCAGGAGGAACAGGCTGAGGAAGTCCGGGGAACCACCGGGGCCAGCTTTACGGTGGAGCGCGACATCTCTACGGGCGGCTGGAACGGCAATTACAGCACACAGGAATTTATGTCCGAGGACATGATCCAGCAGATTGCCGCAGTGGATGGCATTGCGGGGTATGACGCCACTTTGATTACCCTGCCCCGTATCTTCAATGATAAGGGTGAGGAACTGGCCCATGAGAATTACAGCTTCTACAACTACGGCTCCTACAACTCCCAATACCATGAGCTGTTTCTGTCGGGTCGGTTTGAACTGGTAGAAGGCACCCATATCACCGACGATATGACGGGTAGCATTATTATCAGCCGGGAACTGGCTGAGTGGAACGGGCTGAAGGTTGGAGATACCTTGACAGGCGTTTACTACCCGGAGAATAACACCCCGGAAGTGGATATGGAGATTGTGGGCATCTTCGATGTAGTGGCGGACAAGGGCGATCAAGTAAATATGTATGATGATGCGTCCTATTACGCCTATTCCAGCTATGTTTTTTGCAGCATGGACGCAGCCGAAGGCTTGATTAAGGGCTGGGGCGAAGATGGCGAGGGCATTTCCGAAGCCTACTACTATGTCACGGACGCCGCCCAATTAGAGAATGTGATTCGGGAAGTGCAGAGCATTTCTTCTATCGACTGGAACAATTACAAAATCACCGCCAATGATGAGGTGTATCAGAATATTTCCAGCGCCCTTTCTGACACCGGCACCCTGATTACCACCCTCATTGTTGTCATTACCGCTGTGAGCATGGTTTTGATTATCCTGATCCTCTCCATGTCCATCCGCAGCCGGAAACGGGAGACTGGAATCCTGCTGGCGGTGGGTATCGCCAAGCCTGCGGTCATTCTCCAGTATGTATTGGAAACCCTGTTGATCGCGGTGGTGGCCTTCCCGCTGGCCTACTTTTCCAGCAAGCAGGTTGCCGGCACCCTGGGGACGCTGTTCGGCAAGGCCGCAGAGAATGTCATCGTCACCCCGGAGCATTTCATGCTGGTGGCTATCGTGGGCGGCATCCTGCTGGTGGCGGCAGTGTTGGTGTCCAGTATCTCGACTATGCGGCTGAAGCCCAAGCAAATCTTAGCGCAGATGGAGTAAAGGAGGACGCAATATGAATTTAGGAATACGAGCGATTTTATACAGCGCACGGAAGTGGAAAAAGACGCTACTGGTGTTCTTCCTGCTCCTGGCTATTACCACCCTGGTGCTGTCCGGGCTGGCGATTGCCGACGCCCAGGAGGAGCAGGCTGAGGAACTGCGGGGTGTGACGGGAACCAGTTTTACTGTGGAACGAAATCTATCTACTGGAGGCTGGACAAGCGGCAATGGCGGTTCATATAGTACGCAGGAATTTATTTCAGATGAAATGCTTCAGGAGATTGCCTCAGTAGACGGGATTGCCGGATATGATGCTTCGATTGTTTCCATGCCTTATTACTTCAAGGAAACGGGCGACAGCGTGGTTACAACGGGATACACCAACAGTTTTTATACCTATGGCTCTATCAATACGGAGTATAACGATTTATTCGTATCAGGACGATTTGAATTGGTTGAAGGGTCCCATATCACAGAGGATATGACCAATGGCCTTATCATCAGCCGGGAACGTGCTGAACAGAATGGATTGAAAGTCGGCAGCAAAGTTGTTGGAATCAATGACCCTTATACCGATGATCCCGAAGTGGATATGGAAATTGTGGGGATTTTTGAAGTGGTGGCTGACAAGAACGATGAGGCCACAATGTACGATGCGTCTACCATGTGGGATTTTTCTAACTATGCCTTTTGTAGCAAAACTGCGATGGAGGCAATGTGTGTAAATTATGGTGATGGCAACAAAATTCAAGAGGCAGATTTCTATGTAACTGACGCAGCACAGTTAGAGAGCGTGATAAACGAAGTACAGAGCATTTCTTCTATCAACTGGAACAACTTTATTGTTACAGCCAATGATGAAGTGTATCAGAACATTTCAAGTTCTCTCTCTGACACAACCGCTTTGGTTACGACGCTGATTATTGTCATTACTGCTGTGAGCATGGTTTTGATAATTCTCATTCTCTCCATGTCCATCCGCAGCCGGAAACGGGAAACCGGGATTTTGCTGGCCGTTGGAATCGCCAAGCCTGCGGTGATTCTCCAGTATGTGCTGGAAACCCTGCTGATCGCGGTGGTGGCCTTCCCGCTGGCCTACCTCTCCAGCAAGCAAGTAGCTGGCACCCTGGGTACGCTGTTCGGCAAGGCGGCGGAGAATGTCATCGTCACGCCGGAGCACTTTATGCTGGTGGCTATCGTAGGCGGCATCCTGTTGGTGGCGGCGGTGCTGGTGTCCAGCATTTCGACCTTGCGGCTGAAGCCCAAGCAAATCTTGGCGCAGATGGAGTAAAGGAGGCACAGGCGATATGAATTTAGGAATACGAGCGATTTTATATAGCGCACGGAAGTGGAAAAAGACCTTGCTGGTGTTCTTCCTGCTCCTGGCCATTACCACCCTGGTGCTATCCGGGCTGGCGATTGCCGATGCCCAGGAGGAACAGGCCGAAGAGGTTCGAGGAACCACCGGGGCCAGCTTTACCGTGGAACGCGACATCTCTACGGGCGGCTGGAACGGTAATTACAGCACACAAGAATTTATGTCCGAGGACATGATCCAGCAGATTGCCGCAGTGGATGGCATTGCGGGGTATGACGCCACTTTGATTACCCTGCCCCGTATCTTCAATGATAAGGGTGAGGAACTGGCCCATGAGAATTACAGCTTCTACAACTACGGCTCCTACAACTCCCAATACCATGAGCTGTTTCTGTCGGGTCGGTTTGAACTGGTAGAAGGCACCCATATCACCGACGATATGACGGGTAGCATTATTATCAGCCGGGAACTGGCTGAGTGGAACGGGCTGAAGGTTGGAGATACCTTGACAGGCGTTTACTACCCGGAGAATAACACCCCGGAAGTGGATATGGAGATTGTGGGCATCTTCGATGTAGTGGCGGACAAGGGCGATCAAGTAAATATGTATGATGATGCGTCCTATTACGCCTATTCCAGCTATGTTTTTTGCAGCATGGACGCAGCCGAAGGCTTGATTAAGGGCTGGGGCGAAGATGGCGAGGGCATTTCCGAAGCCTACTACTATGTCACGGACGCCGCCCAATTAGAGAATGTGATTCGGGAAGTGCAGAGCATTTCTTCTATCGACTGGAACAATTACAAAATCACCGCCAATGATGAGGTGTATCAGAATATTTCCAGCGCCCTTTCTGACACCGGCACCCTGATTACCACCCTCATTGTTGTCATTACCGCTGTGAGCATGGTTTTGATTATCCTGATCCTCTCCATGTCCATCCGCAGCCGGAAACGGGAGACTGGAATCCTGCTGGCGGTGGGTATCGCCAAGCCTGCGGTCATTCTCCAGTATGTATTGGAAACCCTGTTGATCGCGGTGGTGGCCTTCCCGCTGGCGTATCTATCGAGCAAGCAGGTGGCCGGGACCCTGGGAACGCTGTTCGGTAAGGCGGCGGAGAATGTCATCGTCACGCCGGAACACTTTATGCTGGTAGCCATCGTGGGCGGCGTCCTGCTGGTGGCGGCGGTGCTGGTGTCCAGTATCTCGACCATGCGGTTGAAGCCCAAGCAAATTTTGGCACAGATGGAGTAAAGGAGGTTGCAATATGAATTTAGGAATACGAGCGATTTTATACAGCGCACGGAAATGGAAAAAGACCTTGCTGGTGTTCTGTCTGCTCTTGGCCATTACCACTTTGGTGCTTTCCGGGCTGGCGATTGCCGACGCCCAAGAGGAGCAATCGGAGGAACTGCGGGGCGTGACAGGAGCCAGCTTCACCGTCAGTGCCAACAACGGCTATACCCTGCAGCCTGTCACAGACGAAATGATTGAGGAGATCGCCGCGATTGACGGTGTAGAATCCTATAACACATCTCAATATACGATTGCAAATCTCTATAATCAAGATACTTTGATGAAAGGGACGGATGAACGGGAAGGTGTGTCAGACCTTTTTTATGCAACAGGTTGTTTTGATTCGGAGTATTCTCCGATGTTTCTCACGGGGGCGTTGCGTCTGACGGAAGGGCGTCATGTAACGGAAGGCGATGGCGGAATCATCTTGTACGAAGGTCTTGCCGATAAATATGGGTTGTCCCTTGGCGATACGCTCGAAATTAAAAACGGGAATCCAGACGATCCGTTGGTTGAGTGCGAGATTGCCGGTCTGTTTGAGGTTATTGCAGATGGTGATGACGAACAGGCAACTATGGCAAAGCCTTCAACCTTATTCGATTACAAGGACTATGTCTTTGTGAATATGGATACTATGTCTGCTGTCTCCGCACCCTATACGGTCAGTGAGGGAAATGGAATTGATTCCGTTGACTTCTTCGTTTCGGACGCCGCCAAGCTGGAAAGCATTGTCCAGGAAGTGCAGAACAGCACCTCTATCGACTGGAACTCCTATTACATCACCGTGAACAATGAAGTGTACGAGCGCATTTCCAGCTCTATTGCGGATACGACTACTTTGGTTACGACGTTGATCGTGGTGATTACTGTGGTGAGCATGGTTTTGATCATTCTCATTCTCTCCATGTCCATTCGTAGCCGGAAACGGGAAACCGGAATTTTACTGGCGGTGGGTATCGCCAAGCCTGCGGTCATTCTCCAGTATGTGCTGGAAACCCTGCTGATTGCGGTGGTGGCCTTCCCGCTGGCGTATCTATCGAGCAAGCAGATTGCCGGCGCCCTGGGTACGCTGTTCGGCAAGGCGGCGGAGAATGTCATCGTCACGCCAGAACACTTTATGCTGGTGGCTATCGTGGGCGGCATTTTGCTGGTAGCAGCGGTGTTGGTGTCCAGTATCTCGACCTTGCGGCTGAAGCCCAAGCAGATTTTGTCTCAGATGGAATAAGACTATCCACCCCCTAAAATAACGAAATGAGGTAATCACTATGAGCATCATGGAAATCAAACAAGTGGGATATTCCTACGATAATAAAAAGAAAGTCTTAAAAGGCGTTAACGCCGAAATGGAACAGGGCAAGCTCTACGCCATCCTGGGGCCTTCCGGCTGCGGCAAAACCACCCTGCTCTCCCTGATTGGCGGCCTGGACAGCCCCGGCAGCGGTCAAATCTACTTCGATGGGCAGGACATTGCCAAGACGGGGCTTTCCGACCACCGGAAAAACCATGTGGCGTTTATCTTCCAGGCGTACAACCTCATCGACTACTTGACTCCTACGGAAAACGTGTCGCTGACTTCCAAACTGCCGCCGCTGCCCATTCTGGAGCGGCTGGGACTGACGAAAGAGGAATCGAAGCGTAATGTGCTGAAGCTCTCCGGCGGCCAGCAGCAGCGTGTAGCCATCGCCCGTGCCTTGGCAAGCGAGGCCCCGGTGATCCTGGCGGACGAGCCTACCGGCAATCTGGACGAGGACACCGCCCAGGACATTACCGAGATCCTCAAAGAGAGCGCCCACAAGATGAACAAGTGTGTGGTGGTCGTTACCCACTCCAATGAGCTGGCAAAACAGGCCGATGTAGTGTTCCGGCTGAAAAAAGGTGAGCTGCAGGTGCTGGAGCGCGTTCAAGATGGAGCCGCCCAGCCCCAATCCCGCAGAAACAACGCTCCCCGCAGTGAAAGGAGGGCGCATTGATGGAGATGGACAGCAATCCAATCACAAAGCCCTCGAAAAAAGGAGCTATCCTTTCCGCAGTTTTTTATGCTCTTGCGGTGGTGCTGCTGATTACAGCTTTTGTCTCCTTGGCAGCCTGCCATCAAAATATCACCCGGCAGCTTGAGCAGGGTGTCCCTGTGCAGGGAAATGAACTGGCCATTGTGAATCTCTATCTTACAAGCTGTGTGCAGTATTTCGCCTTTGCCGCCGCCATGGTGTTTTGCGGCAAGGCTGCCCGCAAGGTGCTGGCGCTCAAGAGCGAAGCGCCGGTACAGGTCACGCCCTATATGCTCAACGCCCCGGCAGAGGCCCCTGGCTCCACCTTTACGGAAGAGGTGGAGCCTGAGGAGGACGATGATGATTGGGAAGGCTGGGAATTTCGGGAGCAAGACAAGTAAATCAAGGGTTCTCATGCAGCAGCACGAAGGGCAAACAGCATCTCGTTCATAAGTATGGGAGGTGATAGAATTAGACGAGTCATTATTCTGGAGCTGCAGGAAGAGGATGGGGAAGTTTTTGAGGACTTTCTTTCGTTTTTGCAGGATCATCCCGAAATCGAGAGCTGCAAACAGAACAAGGACTCCATCATCTCTCTTCCAGGGCTTGAAATCTATCCACGACAGCGCAGGGTGTACCGAAATGAGCAGGAGATCCCCCTTACCAAGACGGAATATGAGATCCTTCTATACTTATTCCAAAACTCCAACCATGTCTTAACACACAGCCAAATCTACGAGCGGATTTGGCAGGAGCCAGACTATGGGGAGGCCCGGAAGTTGGTCAGCCATCATGTGCAGGCCATCCGTCGCAAGTTGAATTTGAAGCCGGATTCCGGTGTTTACCTGCGGTGCATCCGTGATGTGGGATACAGTTTCGAGAGAAAGAAATGAGGGGCAGCAGCCTGAACCAGGCTGCTGCTTCCTTTTACTCTTTGGCCCTGAAGAAGCTGAGAGCGTCGGTGCGCTGCCCGTTTTGCCACACCTCGAAGTGGAGATGGTTTCCGGTAGAGTTCCCGGTGGTACCTACATAGCCAATCACCTCGCCCTGTTTGACCTCCTGGCCTGCTACCACACAGATGGAGGAACAGTGGGCATACAGGGTTTCATAGGTGTCGTTGTGGCGCACTTTGATGTAGTACCCGTATCCGCCGCCCCAGGAGTCTATCCCGTTGGCGATGGTGACGGTGCCATCCGCAGCCGCAAGGATGGGGGTGCCGCCCGGAGCGCCGATGTCGGTGCCGCTGTGGTAGTCGATCTCCCCGGTAAAGGGATCCGCCCGGTAGCCGAACCAAGAGGTAATGGTGTAGCTCTGAGGCAGCGGCCATTGGAAGATGCCCGTTCCTTCCCAGTTGGTATTGGGGTCTATGATTTGCCCGCCGCCGCTGACGTAACCGCCCAGCAGTTCGGCCCACAGGTTTTCATTTTCCGGCTCTGTCATCAGGGCCAGGTATTCGTTCTGCCGGTCATTGAAGCTGTATTGCTGGGCCATTTCCTCCGGTGTTTTGTGGGTGATGGTGATTTCCAGAATGGTTTCCGTCACCGTTTCCGTGCTGGTAACCTCATTTCCATTCTCATCTGTGGAAGTCACCTCTACAGAACTGCTCTCCGTGCGGGTGGTGTAGCTGATGGCATTCATCTCCCACATGATGCTCCGCAGTTCATCCACTTGGGCATCGTCCAGCGAGGCCACCTGGGAGCCATCTTCTGCGCCCGTCACTTTTGCAGAGAATACCGCAAGGACATCTTCCCAATTAACAGACAGTATCCCGTCGTTGGAAGTGACCTCCTGCCTGTCGTGGGGGTTGGCAGCTTCGATCTCCTGAATGTACGCCTGGTATTCTCCGTTGAGGTCAGCCACCGCCTGGGTCACGCTGGTCCCGGTCCCAGTGGACTCTGAACCAAAGAACAGGCCGAAGCAGGAGCCGACAATCAAAGCAATCAGGCATATCAGCAGGATGATCACCACAGCGATCCAGCCACCGGCAGCGATGGCGGCAATCAACCCCTTCACTGCTGCGATGGTCGCTTTTATGGCAGTGGCAGTCACCTTAACAGCGGCCTTGACCCCAGTGACCGTCGCTTTTGCTGCGGCTCTGGCGGCATGGGCGGCTGCCTTTGCCGCCTTTGCGGTGGCCTGGGCTGTTCTCTGCGCTACCTTAGCGGATTTCTGTGCGGTCTTGATGCTTTTGGCGCCCTGCTTGACTCCCTTCAGGGTCCTGTTTACTGTCTTTACCGCTTTTGCCGGCTTCCCCTTGACCCCCTTCACCACAGCGTTCTTGGTCTTGATTTTGGAGGCCGCACTCTTGGCGGCCTTTCCCGTGTGGGATGCGGCTTTTGAGGCGGGACCCTCGGCCTGCTTGCGAATGCGGGCCACCTCATGTTTCTCCCGCACTTTTTTGGCGGTGGTCTGCGCCAGCTTTTTGCCGCCCCGATAGGTCAAATCCGCCCCCTTCTTGGCAGTGTTCTCCATGCCGGACAGCATCTGATCCCCGGCAGTGTTGGCCGGGGCATTGGAGGACTCCCCCTGCTGGCTGGCGAAGAGCGTTTCCTTTATCTCGGAAACGGATTTCTCCTTGGACTTCAGCCACAAATCCTTCATAGCTGTTTTCGGGGCTTTGGCTGCGCTCTCCAGCAGTTTGGGGTTGCCGCCCTCCGGTTTGGTCTTTATTTCTTTCAAAGGCATACCTCCTGCAAAAAAGAATACAGGGGGCCGAAGGAGGCTCCCTGGGAAATGGCAGATTCATGGATGTTACACCCCCCTCAGGGCCTCGTCCGGCTTGGTGGTCATCAGCTGGTATAGGCGGGTGTTGCGGGGGAAGCTGTTCTCGAAGGGGACGATGTTCCCGGCGCAGCGGATGAGGCCGCAGCCCGCCGACACATTGGTGATGTACCCCAGCTGAGTGTCGGAGATGTGCAGGAGGCCCGCCAACTCGTCACGGTCTGTGGCGGATTGATTCAGCAGGATGAGGAATTCGCTGTTCGCCAGCATGAGGCGGGCGGTATCGGAACGGAGCAGTTCCTCCACATTCTGCGTCAGCCCTGTCACAAGGCCGTTGTATTTGCGGATGCGCTTCCACAGCTTGTAGAAAAAGTCGGCGCTGTACTGATAGCGGAACAGCAGATAGAATTCATCGGCAAACACCCAGGTGGTCTTGCCCTTCTTCCAGTTCTGAATCACCCGGTTGAAGATGGCGTCCAGCGTGACCAGCATTCCGATGGGCATGAGCTGCTCCCCAAGTTCCCGGATATCATAGGCGATGATCCTCGCCTTGGTATCCACATTGGTGGGCTGGGCAAAGGTGTTGAGGCTGCCGGTGATGAAGAGCTCGGAGGAAAGGGCAAGCCCTCTGGCCTCCGGTTCTGGCTGCTTCAGGAGGGAATGGTACAGATCCTTCAGGGTGGGCACCTCGCCCTGGTAGTTGTTGGCCATGTATTCCCGGTACACATCGTAGGTGCAGCGGTCCAGGATGGATTTCTCCTTGGCGGAAACACCGACCGTGCCCACCAGCTGTTCGAACAGGGAGAGGATGAACTCGGATTTCTCAATCAGCGGGTTGCGCTCATCCCCATAGGCTTTGTCCATGTCCAGCGCATTGATGTGGGTATCGGAAGAGGCCGACACCCGAATCACCTCGCCGCCCAACGCTTCCGTCAGGAAGCCGAATTCGGATTCGGGGTCCAGAATGAGGATATCGTCATCGGTGGACAGGGCAATGCTGACGATCTCCTCCTTGGCGGAGAAGGATTTGCCGGATCCGCTGACACCCAAACGAAAGCTGTTCCCGTTGAGGAGTCTGCGGCGATCCGCCACAATCATGTTCTTGGAAACAGCGTTCTGCCCGTAATAGATGCCGCCGCCCTGGAGGATCTCCTGGGCACGGAAGGGAATCAGCACCGCAGTGCTCTCTGTGGTCAGGGTACGCAGGGCATGGATCTTCCGCAGTCCATAGGGCAGAACGGTGTCCAGGCCATCCTTCTGCTGCCAGCGCAGCGTGCTCATCTGGCACAGATGCTTTCGGGCCACGGTGAGGATGGTTTCGGTATCCGAGTCCAGCTGCTCCTTGGTGTCGGCCAGATGCACCAGCGTCACCAGGCCGAACATCATCCTTTGGTCTCTGTTGGTGAGGTCGTCCAGCATCTCCTTGGTTTCCTTTCGCTGCTGCTCCATGTCGTATGGCAGCACAGCGGAGAAGTTGTTGGCGGCGTTCTGTTTCCGCTGCCAGTTGGCCGCATTGGTCTCCACACCCAGCAGCTTGTTCTGAATCTCCCTCACCGCCTCGTCGGTGGGAACCGGCAGGACGTCGATGGACAGCATGAGGCTGCGGTCCATGTCGCAGAGTTCGGCAATCATGGAGTCTTTGATGTAGGTGGCGTAATCCTGCAGGTAGAGCACCCGGCCCCATCGCTCATCGATGCGGAAGTGGTCCTTCTGAAATTCCATGGAGTCAGGGCAGAGCCAATCCTTGAAGCTGTGGCCTTTTTTCATGTGCTCTCTCAGGTCGAAGGCAAAGGCCGCAGGCTCCGAGCCCTTAAAGAAATCCCGGAACAGCTGCAGCCTGGCGGCGGCGTCCAGTTCCCGCCCCACCGAGGATAGCTGAGACAGGTGATTGATGAGGTCCGTACCTACACGGGAGAAATAGGTGCGGGCTTCATCGATATTCCGCTTGGCTACCGTGATGGTGATATAGCGGTCCTGCACGACGCTGTTGTTGGTGCCGGTAACCTTGGACAGCAGCATTTCATTGTACTCCCTGCGGAAATGGTCCAGGCCATCCTCCCGCATGGGGAGCAGCAGGGATTTCTCGAACTGCGCCTTGTCGATCCGCCGGTTGTGGATGGTGATTTTGGCGCTGGCCCCGGAATCCAGAGCGTTGAGGAGCTCTGAATAGTCCAGGAACATGGCGGTCTTATCGTCCTTGCTGGCAATGCTGTAATTGATGTCGGTAAAGGAGAAGGTCTTGGAGAACCGGCTCCCCACCTGAAAAATCCCATCCGGCCAGATGCGCTGGATGGGGATGGCGTCCTGTACGGACTTGGGAATTTTGAATTTCTCTTTTTCCAACTTCGTTGCTTTGGTAAGCGTTTTGATGATAGGCATCCGTCCTTTTCTAAGAGATTTTTGTGTTGGGCATCATCGCTCCTGCCCTTTGCGGTGCGGCTTGTGGCTGGCCCGCATGGGCGGATCCAGCGGCAGCAGATGAAGCCCGTTCTTTGCCGCCCATTCCGGCAACTCCTGAACAGCGTGGATGGAGCTTTGGCGCAGTTCATCGAACAGCACCGCCTGCTCCGTGTCCAAATAGCGGATGGTCCAGAAGCTGGAACGCCCGCTGGGAGACACGGCTTTCAGTTTTCCTCCATCCGGCATCCGGAACCGCTCATGGCCCTGCAAATCCAAAATGGGGATGCCGTTTCTGGCCTCCCTCATGTAGTGATCCAGCGAAAGGAACGAAAAGGCGTTTACCCACAACCGGCAGTCTGTGGAGAAAAATGAGCAGACCATCCAGTAGGAGTACCTTCCGGTATTGATGCGAAACCCATGCCGTGTATCGGCGCTGGGGTTGTCTTGCAGAAGGCTGTCCGGGTGAGCGGCACAATAAGCACGCAGTTCTGCGGGGCTTTTCAGGATCCCTTGGTGCAGAATATCCATCATGTCGTTGAAATCGTCGGTGAATTCGGGGGTATTGAGCCGGGGCGTACGGTCATGCCAGGAGCTTTCAAACACCGGGGCGCTGGCATTGAGGTTGGCTGTCAGATAGCCGATACAGCCGGTTTTTTCATTCAACACACGGTTGCTATGCCCGCCCATGGCGGCGATTTCCTCCGGGAGGATGGAGTGGATGTTCATCTCCATTCCTTATTCCCCATGTTCTTTCCCAGCTGGTGGCTGGGGCCTGCGGCTTTTGCGCTTGTGGGGAGGCTTCTCTCCCTCCGCAATGGCTTCCTCCATTGCCTTGTAGTAGAGGCTGTCGGATTGAAACACCAGCTTCTTCGGGTACAGGAATTCCGACTTGAACCAGGCCCAGGCCAGCTTTTCCGCAGTCATGCCATGGTACTTGAAAAAGCCGCAGGCGGCAAAGGGCGCCGCCCCAAGGATGCACATCCAGCCCACTTCCTCGCTCCCCACAAAGGGGCGCAGGCCGAAGTAGATGCCCACCGCTACGCCCACCGCCAGAATGGAGCAGAGAAACTGCCTGGTGGAGAGGCCGAAAAAGATGGACTCCTGGTAATCCCGTATTTCCTTTGGCACTTTTACTTCTATAATGCTTCACTCCTTCCGGCTCACAGGCCCAAGATTTCTTTGACGATGCGGTCACTCATCCGCACGGCGCCTACGAGGACAAGCAGATTGAAAATGAGCTCGCCCACATAACTCCACACGGCAGTCACCGCCGAGACGTTGGGATCCACCGCAGGCGGGGAGGTTGCCATGACGGAGAAAATGATGCAGGCCAATGCGATGATGGCCCCTTCCAAACACACTCCGGCGTAGGAGCGGAGAAAGTTTTTCCCCACATTGCTGGTGGGTTCCCCCGCAAAGCTGGAGAGCGGAACCGGGGCGATGGCGGTGTACATATAGAGTTTAAACATCCGGCTATACACCGTCAGAATCATGATGAACGACAAAACTGTGATGAACAGGCCGCCTAAGAGGGTCACCGCCCACAGGGGAATCGAGTCCCAAAACCCCACATCGTTGATCTTGTCGATGATCTCCTGGGGCAGGGTCGTACCGGTGCTTCCCGACAGGCCCGATTGGGTGATGATGGTGGAAACCATACCCTGGACAATGCGGAACACCGCCAGCATCAGGTCCAGGCCATAGGTCACCGCCGCCTTTGCCAGGGCGAAGCGGACAAACAGCTTGAGTGCGTGTTCCGGGCGCTTCAAATCGGCCACGCTGGAACAGGTCTTGACTACGCCAACTGCGAAGAACAGCACCAGCAGCCCAAGGCCAATGGCTTTCAGTGCGTCGTTGATATTGAGCATGACGCCCCAAATCCCACCGCCTTTGAAGGTGGCGGGGTCCTGGGTGAGCAAGGTCCAGATTTCGGCCAGCTTGTCGTTCCATGTTTCCAGCGCCGAATTCAGGTTATCTATGATCCAGTTGTCGGTTGGTCACCTCCTTGAGAAAAAATAGGCGGGAGCGCCCATGTGGACGCCCCCGCTGCCGGAACACAGAAACTCAGGCCGTGATGAGGTCGAGGATCTCCTTGGCAAAGGTCACGACCAGGCCGCCCGCAAGGGTGAGAAAACCCTGGGAACGCTGGGAGGGGTCATGGCTCTGGAAGGAGAGGCCCACCTGCACCACGCCCCAGCCCAGCAGAATCAGGCCGATGGCACGGATCAGGGAAAAGACGAAGGTGGAGAGATTGTTCACTACCGTCAGCGGATCGCTGGCGGCAAAGGCAGTGGTAGAAAGGCAGCCGACGCACAGAACGGTGGCAACATAGGCGGAAAACCCGTAGCGGCCCTTTCTGCCAAGAGGCAGGGCGCCCTGGGGTCTGTCGCTCTTCTTGCTATGATTTTTCTTGGAAATCCAATGATGCAGAATATTCTTCAGAAGCATTCCTCCAATTCATTGTGTAGTTTAAGGCTTCAAAAAGTCCTCCGGGTCCAGTAGTTCGAAATCCTCGTACTGCTCCGGAGAATAGTCCAAATCGTTTGCGGCGTCTTTCGCCAGGGTGTAATCATAGGGCGGGGCGCCGCCATCTTCCGTGAGCTTGATGTTGGGGTGGCGCATCAGGTCGTACTTATCGTCCAGCATGGGGCGTTCCCCACGGACGAACAAAATCGCCTTGCGGTTGTCCAGCATCCGCACCTCGTCGGGGGTGAGCAGTTCCCGGCCTGTCTGCTGGTCGTTGACGCTGAAGCTGCCGCTTCGCCCACGGCTGTGGCCGTAGGTGTTGGTATCCAGCGTTTCCTTGCCCATGAGCTCGGAGACGTACTTGTGGGTTTCCTTTTCGTTGCCGCCCAAGTAGAGAAACTCGTCGCACAACCCCACCAGGGACTCCCACTGCTCCTTGAACAGCGCCTTGATCTGCGCCATGTTCTGGGCGATGTAGCTGCAGAATATGGCGCGGCTCCGCATGGTGGAGAGCCAGGGCAGGAAGTTGTCCGTAGGCAGGGCGATGTTGGGCGCTTCGTCGATGAGGAGATGTACCGGCACCGGCAGGCGGCCCTTGTATTTCCGGTCTGCCACATAGTACAGCGTCTGGATGAGCTGCCCGTAAATCATGCCCACAAGGTAGTTCAGGCTTCGGTCAGAGTCCGGGATGCAGCAGAACAGAGCCACCTTCTTTTCCCCCATTTCCTCCAGATGGAGGTCGTCGGTATAGGTGAGCCGGGCGATCTGTGGCAGGTTGAAGGCAGACAGCCGGACGCCAACACTAATCAAAATAGATTTTAGAGTTTTTCCGGCCCCCATTTTGAACACATGGTATTGCTTCACGGCAATGCTCTCCGGGTCCCGCATCTCCAGACGGGCGAACAGGATGTCCAAGGGGGACTCGTATTCCTCATCTTCCTCCCGCACCTCGGCGGCGGCCAGCATCTCCATCACCATGGCGAAGTTCTGTTCTTCTTTTGGGGCTTCATGCATGAGATAGAGGACGAGGGCCTGGAGCAGCGCCGTTTCCGATTTGGTCCAGAACGGGTCGCTGCTCTGCGCTCCGGGCGGGGTGGTGCTCTGGATGAGGGTTTCGATGAGGCGCAGCACGTCCTTGTCATCCCGTACATAGGCCAAGGGGTTGTAGCAGAAGGAGGTGTCGGGGCTGAGAAGGTCGAACACCCGCACCTCATAGCCATTGGCTTTCAGAGCCCCTCCGGTTTTCCGCAGGATCTCGGATTTCGGGTCGCAGATGACCATGGAGCAGTTCCCGCAGTTCAGGGCGTTGGGAATGGCATAGGAGCGGCTTTTGCCGGCGCCGCTGCCCCCAATCACCAGCACGTTGGTATTGCGCTTGTGCCGATACACATCCAGCCCCATCTGAAAGTGCTGGGTCAGGATGAGGTTTTCCTTCGGGTGCTTCTTATCCCGGTACCGCTTGGCGATTTGGAACACATCGCCCCACTGGGCGGAGCCGTGTTCCGCCCCACGGCGGCGGTTCTTCCGGCTGGAGGTCACCGTCAGCGCCACGATCCCATACCCCATGGTAAAGAACAGCAGGCACCGGGCGGAATACTCCGTCCAGTGGATGGCAAAAGGATCGTTCATGGCTGCGGAGAGCTTCCCCAGCAGGTCCACGAGGTTCATCCCGGCGCTCCAGCTTCCGGCCACCAAAAAGGCAGCCCACCAAACGATGGGCAGCGGCAGCAGCCACACCCACCATGGATTCTTCCGTGCAGCTATACCGTCGAAGGAGCACCCACCCCTTCCTGCTTTTGCAGATGCTCTTTCAGCAGGCGGAAGAACTCACGGCTTGTAAGAGAGATGCCGGCTTGCCGGCACTGCTGTTCGAACTGAAAGCGCAGTTCCAGCTGCCGCACAGAGTAATCCGCCCGGAACTGCCGCCAGGTATGGTCGTCCATGGCTCGGAGTTTTTTCCACAGTTCTGGAAAAAGGGCGTAGAGTTTCCGCAGTTCACTGAGCGGCTGCAAGGGGCAGCACCAGCAGGACACACGCCGGAAAACATCATACAGACCGCCCCAATCGAACCCTCGCTCCCGGCAGTAGCGCAGGCAGTCGGCTTCGGTCATGCCCCAATCCACCAAGGGATAGCAGTATTCTCGCACCCGATGGGCTTCGTCGGCGGCAATGCCTACGTATTGGACGATGTGGTATTCCTGCTTTAGTTCCTTTAAGTAAGCGTCAATGACCCGGTGCTTCAACCGTCCGGTGCACCAGCGTTGCTTGGGGCCGGGCCAGCTGAGGCCGCGGTATTTGGACAGGGCCGGGTTTTTACGTTCTGGCGAATACTCATAGAAAAAGTATTCGAAGCTGTGGGGCGGTTTCAGCCGGGTGATGGCCCTGCCGGTGTACTGCTCCACCTTGTCCAGGTGCTCGTACATCTGAGGAAACTCCAATCCGGTGTCACAGAAAAGGATCACGTCCACCGGCATCTTTTCCTCCAGCATACGCAGCAGCAGAGCGGTGCTGTCTTTCCCGCCGGAGAATGAAATTACGTGTTTTGTGCTTTTCTTATAGATCCCTTCTTTCTGCAGAAAACAAAAAAGCCCCCCGAAGCCCATGGGGAGAACCCACAGGCTTCGGGGGGAGTGAATGGATTTATCTGACCGGCGTGTGCCGATACTTGCTGTTCAACAGCTTGAGGAGAATGCGGTCAAACCCCACGCTGCTCCGTCCTGCCGACAGATAGGCGTTGCGCTTCCGGTTTAGGGCCTGTACCGCCCGCCCGAATTCCTCATCGCTCAGGTACAGCCTGCGGCGGGGAGCACGGACGGTTTTCGCAGCAAGGGAACGCATTTCCTCGGCCTGTTCAGGCTGCACATCCTTCTGTGTATCGCAAAGGGCTTTGACCAGCATATCCTGTTCCAGCTGGCTCATCTTAAACATCCTTTGCTTTTCCATAGGTACCCCTGCCTTTCTTTTGTTTTTCATCATCACCATATCACAACGCCTTTTAGAAAGCTACCGCACAGAAGAAAACAAACGGAAAACTCTCGGCGGATGCCGTTATCTGGCAGCTTCCTTTTCCTTATCCTCTTTGGCCTTGGGCGCTTTGGCGGGCTTGGGAGACTCTACGGAGAATTCATCCGGCTGGATGGCCTGCTCCATCTCTCGAAAACTCCGCTGCATATTCCGGTTGATGGCATAGGCCGCCCGCTTGACATCGCTGATGAATCCCTTCTTCTCCTGGATTTCCATCCCGGCGCAGGTCTGGCACACTTTATCAAAGTGGAAAGCGGAGGTGTCCAATCCCAGTTTCTGCGCCACCACATAGGCCGCACAATAGGCCTGGGGCGCATACGCCTGCCGGTAATAGCCGCTGCCTACGGTGTCAAAACCGGCATGGGCCTGCTCACGGGCGATGGCGCAGATCGTAGCGGTTTCATCCATCCCATTTCTCACATAGATGGTGCGCTGCTTGGGGACATACTGCGCCTGCACCCCCTGGGGCAGCTGATCGGAAATGGCCAGCGGAACAGGGCTCTGCTCCACCAGGGCGGCGATGATCTCCTCCGGCAGCCGCTGCCGGGAGGGCAGGGACTGCTGCCCCCTGGTCTGAGAGATGTCAAAGGCTTTGGTGATGGTGAAGCCGTTGCCCTTGGTGCCATCTTCCCGTTCATACTCCTGGTCGGCGTAGAACGCATACCCCGTCACACCACTTCGCAGAGAACGCCCGGCCTCTTTCCACTTGTCGAAGGTGCGGGGATGGGTGATGGTGGGGTCCTGTTCATAGAGGATGAGAAGGTTCCGGGTGCTCTGTGGGGTGCACTGTGCCATGAAATTGAGAAACCCTTTCATGGAGGCGTCATCCCGGAACACCTCCTGAGCCTGGGCGTCCACCCGTGCCTGAAGTTCTTCCCGTTCCGCCTTTCGCATGGCGGCGTATTCCTCTTTGGAAAGGCGGGACGTCTCCTGCTGGGGCTGCTGCTCCTGCTGCTTGCCAATCAATGTACTTAAATCGATACTGCATTACCTTCCTTTCTGCTTTTTCTTTTTCCTGCTGCGGCTGGGCGCAGCGTGCTCACGCTGGGGCTGCCTGGTCCGTTCCTCCTTCTTCTGGGCCTGCTCCTGCCGGATCTCCTGCAGCTGTTTTCTCACGGAGGGCTTTTGCTCAGGCGCCGGCTCACTGCCGGTTGGACCGGGCGAAGAACTTCTGTCGGGCGAGGAATTCTCTGACGGACTCCTTGCCGCATCCCCCTGTACAGGGTCCTTCTCCCGGCCAGAAGTAAAATTTGCCCCTTCCTCCTGGTCCGGTACGGAGGAGAGTTCGATTTCATCCTCGAAACCGCCAACCTCAAATTCCACCGCACAATGCTCCGTCTGGACGGTTTCCATCCTGCTGGGGGCAGCGGCGGCGGGAGGCTGTTTCTCCTGCACAGGCGCTTTCTCCACAGTGGCGTCACCAGCCTGGGCCGCAACGTAATCCAGGCCGAGGTTGTCATAGATGCGCTGGATCTTGGAGGCGTCATCGGCAAACACCACCACCTCGATGCGCTCAGACTTCTGCCGGTTCCGAATGGGGACGTATAGGAGCCCGTGCTCCTTGGCTTCCCTGGCAAATTCCTTCATATAACTTACCGGCACCTTAAAGAATTTGAAAGGGCGCTGTTCTTTGAGCATCCGTACCAGCCGCGTCTTACCACGGGTTTTCTTCTGATCCTTTAATACCGCATAGACGAACAGCGCAAAATTCTTTGCCGCCAGCCCCGACAGCTGGAGGGCCACCTCGGTACCCTCAAGGGTAAATCGGACGATTTGGTCGGCGGGATCGCTTCCGTAGTTCAGTCAAATCACCTCGCTTTCACCGCTCCAAATCACGGGAGCGTTTCTGTTTTTCCTTTTCCGGTGCGGAGACCTTGGAAAAAGAATCTTCACCGGGGATAAGAGACAGGGCGGAACCGTTGTCCCATTCGACTCCGAGCTGCCCCATATCGTCTACATAGACAACCGTACCCATGGTGCCAGGCGGCGGGGCCTGGGCATCATCCATGAAGTACAGGACGATACGGGTTCCGGCAGGGTATCGCTGCCGGAGGTGTTCCACCTGGTCTCTGCTGGGGATCCTGTTCAATCGATCACCTCCTGGGTCCGTCTTTCGTTTTACGTTCTTGCTGTTTTTCTTCCCGTTCCTGACGCTGGCAATCTTCCTCTTGGGCCGCCAGCAGGCGCTGTTCCATCTCCACAGAGTGGGTTTCGATGTTCCGGCACAGCTTGGCGGTGTGGCGAAGCTGCCGGAGTTTCTCGGTGAGGGCGCTGATCTGCGGGGAGTCCGGCTCGTAGCGGTAGAGTTTCTGGCGCTGCTTTACCAGCACGGCAATTTCGTCCTCCGTCTGCTGCCGGAGTCTGGCCAGCTGGCCACGGTCCTCCACATGATGCTGAAAAATGAACTCAGCCTGCTCGATCCGCTGGTCCAGCTTGCGGATATCCTCCCGCACGGCATAGCTGGGGTAGGGCGGTTTTTTGCGAAGCACCCCCACCTTATATAAATAGGAATAATAGAGCGCCCGCAGGCCGGTGAGCTTGCGGGGCTGCGTTTCCCCAAGGAGGAGAAGCAGCCCATGGGCGGGCGGTGTTCTTTTCCCAGCCGGTGCGGAGCGCCTGGGGTACAGGATACGGCGCTGAATGGCTTCGGGCGTGTAGTTTTTGCCCAGGGTCTTGAACCGGACAGACCGATCCTTGCCCGGCGGCTTTAACGTCATGTACTTGCGGTCAAAGCGGAAGGTGTACCCCTGCTGCTCCAGCACCCGCAGAAACTGCTTCCACGTGAGAGATGCAGCGATGGCGGCGTCTACATCCTGCTGGATGACGGTTTTCCAAGTGGGCTTTCCCTCTTGCTCGGCCAGCCATTGGGCGTAGGGGCGGGCCACCCGTTCCGATTTCTCGGTGTCGATGACCGAGAGATGGTATTTCCGGCACAGTTCATCGGAGATTCGGCGCACCCCGGTGACGTAGCTTTTTTCATTGCTCCGGTACTTTTTCCCCGTTTGGATGGAAACGGAATTCCAAACCAAATGGTTGTGGATATGCCCGGTGTTTATATGGGTGCTGATGACCACTTGAAATCTGCCGCCCAGCAGACGGTCCGCAAGTTCCTGGCCAATCTGATGGGCCAATTCCGGCGTTACCTCTCCGGCGGCGAAACTCTGTACCAGGTGGAAGCCCTGCACCCCTTTTTCCTTGTGCCACATCCTTTTAATATGGCACATATCCTCAAAGGCGGAATCCAGCGTACAGCCAATGGCCGAGCAGAACAGGTCCTGTTCGGTTTTATCCTTGTTGAGGGCATAGTCCACCGCCGCCTGCAGGGAGTCAGCGTTTTGGGAACGGGAGGCTTTTTTCTCATCCAGGACGTAGTCCACACTGCCCTTCAGGCGGTGCACGGGGATAATGCTGGTGTACGCCATTTACCAGTTCTCCTTCACTTCCTTCCAGACCGCATGGGCGATGCTGGTCATTTCCTCCACGCTCTGCCGGCTGGCCTCACCATAGGTGTTGGCCGCCTTGGCAAGCTGGTTGGCGTTATTGCAAAGGCCCGCCACCTTGTGAAGCAGGTCGGCATGGTGGGTGCAGGGCCTCGCCTGCAGCTGCGCCCCCATGATGAGGGAGCGGAGAAATTCCTCACGGGCAAGGCCGCTGAGTTTCACCTGGGCCTCCAGATGGGCCAGTTCCTTTTTGTTCAGATGGAGGGGAATGATATGGTTTCGTTTTCTCATATGGACTCCTTTAGCGTTCCGGCTCATTCCTTTTTCGGGTTTTCACTTGCTCCGGCGCTTTTGCTGGGTATTCATAGTGGACGGGGGCATACCGCAGCCGCAGCCTGCTGCAATCCGGGGCAAAGGCGGCGTACCGGGCATAGGAATACCCCTCCGCTTCCACCAGGATGCCATCCCTGCTGGTTTCACCTTTGACGAGCACACAGTGCCAGCACAGGTCGCCGGGGTCAAACCACATCTTATCGTTGTAGTCGAACAGGAAAATCTGATCTTCCACAAGGCCGCTCTCCTGGAACTGACGGTACTGCTCGTCGGAGAGAACGACAATCTGCTCCACCCGAAACCCCGTTTGGCGCTCTGGAGCAGAGGTTCCGGGATGCTCTCCCATGATATCCTCCATGCGGCGGGGCCGATGATGGAACGCAGCCCGTTCCTGGTACACCTGCGGATCTTCTAAAACGATGCGTTCAACCGGAACACCTTTTAAGTCCACCTTGCGGTAGTCCTTCCCATAACCCAGGTACAGGGTATTCCTTCGCTGTGAGATGAGCAGATGCTCCGCTTGCCCTTCTGCCCGTACCATCAGGCAGCGAAACAACCCGCCCGGATCGGCGCTGAGGAGGTGCCGGTTGTCTTGCAGGAAAGGATAATCCGGGGAGATATCCTCCGAGAGTTTGTCAAAATCCGATTTGCTCAGAAGGATGACCTTCTCAACCCTGAGAACGCCCGGAACAAAGTTTGTTTTCTTCTGGCGCAGGGCATCCCATGATTTTATATTTGCCGCAAATGCGGCGTACTGCTTTTGGCTCATTTTTCACCTCGTATTTCACAAAATCAGGCGGTGGCGGGCAGCCGGGGGTTTGGGGTACTCCCCAAGAATGCCTTTGGATATCCAAAGGCTATGCTTGCAAAACCAGTCACCGGCTGGGAAAGAAGCGACCTGCACCGCAGGTCAGATGGCATTGTCCTCGCCAGCTTCCTTGATTCTGGCCAGACCATCCAGTGTAGTGCAGATGATGTTTCTCTTTTCGGCCATCCCGATTTCTGCGGACATGGAGTTGCTGATCTCCTTGCCGCATACCACCAGCATCCGGCACCGGCCCAGCTTCTGGCGGGCGATATTGTGAAAATCCCTCTTTTCATCAGCGTTGTCCAGCGCAAGGTACTGCCCATCGTTCAATTTGGGGCAGATGGGGACGTATCCAAGCTCATACACTTTCCGGCAGTACCGCTTCAAAAGGCGGGGAGCCGTATCCGCAGCTGTGCAGATGTAGGCAAAGGCTTTTTCCATAGCGATATTTCCTTTCTATGTAGGTAATCAGGCAGGCTATCCATGTGGATAGCCTGCCTGGGTTTGGGGTTGTTGGCGGCTATCCACATGGATAGCCATGGAGATTATTCAGCGGTTTCCGACTGGGCCTCAAGCGCAAAACGCACCCGGTCCGAGCCCAGCTTGTAGTAGGCGTCGGTTACCTCAATGCCCACGGCCTCGTACCCCTCCAGCCTGGCTGCCAGCACGGTGGTTCCGGCCCCGCAGAAGGGGTCGAGGATCCTTCCTCCCGGTACACAGATTTTCACAAGGTCCCGCATGAGCTGCAGGGGCTTCTCGGTGACATGGGTGCGGTTTTGCGGATTGGCGTAACGGAACACCCCCGGCAGGCAGCCCACCGGGCGGCTCACCGGCATGGGGCCGTTGGAACCCCACACCACATATTCGCTCTGCTGGCGGAAACGCCCTTTCTGTGGGCGGCTGGTCATCTTATCCCACACCACGCAGCCCCGCCAAATCCATCCGGCCCATTGCAAAGCGTCGGTGATGGAGGGGTACTGCCGCCAATCGATGAACAGGCAGACAGGCGCACCCGGCTTGCAGGCTTTGCGGGCATCGTACAGCCACTCGGCCATCCAGCGGGTCCAGCTTCTCTGATCCCGATTGTCCCCGTCGAAGTCGGGCGGAGCGTTCTTGGGGTCCATGCTGCTGTACTTCTGTGTGGTCGTGCGGTTTTTCTCTGCGGGTTTCCAGCCGCCCGAAGCATAGGGCGGGTCGGTGATGAGGGCATCGAACACCTGGGGCTTGAACGCACGGATGATCTGCAGGGTATCCCCATGCAGAATGGTCCATCCATCCCCGCCGCTGTGCTCGATGGGCAAAGTGGATTCTTCTACAACTTGAGCAAGTTCGTTCTTTTGGTTCAGAGGCATCATCCTTTCTGTTTTGTTTTTACCGTTCCTCACCCCGATGGCGCTTTTTAACGGAGGTTTTCTGCTTGGGCTGGAAACCGGGCGGCGGGGTGAGGGTAGGCGATTCACGCTTGAATTTGCGCTCGATGGCGATATCGTCCGGCCCGATGTGGATCACGTCGCTGGTGGGATTGTCTATGGTGACCCCAGGCAAAATCACAGCGGTTTCACGCACTTCAATCTCCCCGCCAAGTTCACCATAGACAGTTGCTCCCTCCATGACCACGGGGATGCCGCCGGTCACGGAATTGGCAAAGAGCTTGGCGTTCCCGGAAATATGGACATTACCGTGAACGTACCCGGCAGTGATGATGGCGTAATCCTCTATGATGGCGTTTCCACCGATCCTGCTTGGGCCGGAGATGGCCGCACAGCCACGGGCACAGGCGTGATCCCACAGGATGGCGTCTCCGTACACATAGGCTTCTTCAGCCACGACAGCGTTTCCCGCAATCCAGCACTGGCCCTCCTGACTCAGATTTTCCTCCGATTGGACAAAGCCGCCCAGGTCACCGGCATGGACGTCCTCCCGCACATCCCGCAGAGCCCGGATGCGGTGCAGCCACGGATAATGGGGATGGGCGATGTTGGTGATTTCATACTTTTTCTCATTCATCTGGCGTCACCCCGTTCCTTCTTGGATCTCGCAGGCGGTTTGACCGACAGTTCGGTTTCCACATACTCGCTGATAATGGAGAGCGCCTGGTGGTAATCCCCCGATTGGTAGACCCGATCCGCCATCTCCTTGGCCTGCTCCGGCTGCCCGTTTTCCCGCAGCAGGCGGGCGGCCCTGCCAAGGATGGAGAAGATGTTTCCGTCCATGCCGGCCAGCTTCATTTTGGGGCGCTTGGGAACAGGCGGCACCTTTGCCGGTTCTGCGGGCTGCACCGGCACCACCTCGAAGGAGAAGGGTTCCGCTTCCCAAAAATGGACATAGAGCGCACCATCCGCAGTCTGGATCTCCCGCTGCTCGAAGCCCTCGCCCCAGCCATCGGAAAACTGGCCCAGCAGATACTCCTGGAGGGCGCTCATTTCCGCTTTGTCCAGAGGCTCCTTCAGCCGAACAGTGGTGCAGCCCATCAGTTCCCCGTCCCGGAGTTCCACCGAGGGGATGGCGCTGAGTACCTTTGCCTTGACGCCGGGATTTCGCTTCTCTGAAAAGTAGGGCATGAGATCCCCATCCGTTCCCCGAAACGAGTCTTTTACGGCGGATCGGATGGATTCCTCATAGTCCGCCAGTTCAAAGCCAGAGAACTCGTCCGGCCCTACTCGATCCATCCAATCGATATCGTCGTAGACCTCCTGGGGAAAGAAATCCCCTTTCAGCGGGGAGTAAAGTTTCAGTGTGATTTCCTTCTTGTCGATTGCATGACCTTCTTTCTATCGGGAACCGTCTGAAAGGTTCCGGGCGGTTCGCCGTTCGTAGTTTTCTTTTGCCAGATCGCCAAAGTCGCAGCCCTCTCGTAAGGGCAGGTTCTTCACCATGCGGTACCGGCCCTGATAGGCTCTCTCGATGTGGGCTGCGGCCCAGCGCCCGGCAAAATCGTTGTTGGTGCAGATCTCGATTTCCTCGATCTCCGGGTGTCGCTCCAGAAAAGCGTCCAGCGCAAGGGGGTTCTTGGCCTCCCGTTCCTGCCGCTGTCCTTCTTCCGGCGCGTAGATGCCGCCGAGGGACAGCCGCCACTTGTCTGTGGTCCTTTCCAGCGTCAGATGAGCCATGGGTTCAATGGCGGCTTCGTACACAGCCACCCGGTTGGTCTTCCACTTCGGCGGCAACAGGAAGCAGAACCGCTTATCGCTGCCCGGCACCTCTGCCTTGAAGGGTTCTCCCCGTGTGTAGGTGCCGCGCAGGAAGGCATACCGGGCAGTGCCGGTTTCATCCCTGCCGACGAAAACAGCGTTGTGGTAGTCTGCGCTTTCATAGAGGATCTCTGCCCGGACGCAGGCTTCGATGACGCCACGGCTGATCCCCCGCTTCAGCAGATAGGCGAACACCCTGCGGTTGTTCTCGGCTGCCGATGGAAGGATGAACTTCGGCCTCTTTTTCTGTTGAGGCGGAGGCGGGATGTAGCCGAGGCATTCGTCGCACAAGGCCAGCACCGCATCTACAAACTTCATCCCTTCCACTTTGATGAGGTAATCCAGAGCGGATTTCCCTCCGATATCCCGGCTTTTCCAATGCCAGATGGAGGACTCTCCGTTGATTTTGAAGCTGTCGTGTTCCCTCAGCTGGAACTCACCACGGCTGCCGCTTCTGACCAGTTCATTGGGGCGAAACCGGCGCAGGAACTCGATGGCAGTCATCTGCTTGGCGGCAGCGATCTGCTCTTTGCTCACTCCGGGCATGGGAATGCTCCTTCCTTTGTGTTAGATTACCGTTGCCCGGAGGATCTTGGCCTGGTCGGTGCGCTCCCAGGGGAGTTCCGGCTTGCCAAAATGCCCGTAGGCTGCGGTTTGGATATAGCGGGGCGTCAACAGGTCCAGTTGGGCGATGATTTCCGAAGGGGTCAGCCCGAACACAAGGCGCACCGCATCCGCCAGGCAATCGTCGGCGCAGATGGCGCCGGTGCCGAAGGTATCCACCTCCACCATCACCGGCTCGGCTTTTCCGATGGCATAGGCCAGCGTCACCTGGCACCGGCTGCACATCCCGGCGGCCACGAGGTTTTTGGCGATGTAACGGGCCATATATGCCCCGGAACGGTCCACCTTGGTGGGGTCCTTCCCGGAAAAAGCGCCGCCCCCATGGGGTGCGAACACACCGTAGCTGTCCACCATGAGTTTCCTTCCGGTGAGGCCGGTGTCGGCCTCCGGGCCGCCAAGCACAAACCGTCCGGAGGGGTTCAGCAGGATCTTGGTATCCTCATCCGGGGGAAGCGCCTGCAGCGCCGGGGCCAGCACCTTGTCGGTGAGTTCCCAAAACAGTTCATCGGCGGGCTTCTCCGGGCTGTGCTGGGCGGAGAGGACAACTGTGTCCAGCCGCAGGGGGCGTCCATCCTCGTCGTACTCCACGGTGACTTGGGCTTTGCCATCCGGGCGCAGGCCCCGCACCATGCCGGATTTCCGGGCTGTGGTGAGGCAGCCGGCCAGCCGGTGGGCCAGCACAACGGGAAGAGGCAGCATCTGCGGGGTTTCCGAACAGGCGTACCCAACCATGACACCCTGGTCACCGGCGCCCAAGCGGAGGACAGGATCCCTGAGTGATTCCCTTCGCTGCTCTAAGGAACAGTCCACCCCTGCGGCGATATCCGGACTTTGCTTATGGATGAGGCATTGGACCGCGTACCGGGCGGGGTCATAGCCCACCTTCCGCAGCACGGAACGGACAATGGCCGGAATTTGGGGTTCGTGCAGGCTGGTGATCTCACCAGCTACGATGACCTGCCCCTTGGTGGCCAGCACTTCGCAGGCCACACGGGAGAGGGCGTCATTGGAAAGGCAGTCATCCAGAACACTGTCGGCTATGAGGTCACACAGCTTATCCGGGTGCCCCTCCGTGACGGATTCGGCGGTGTAAAATTGATTCATGGCGTCACCTCAATTTCAGGGAAAAGGGCTTGAGGCTTTTCCCGATGTCCTCATAATTGGCAAACCGCACCTCGCAGCCCAGCAGGTAGGACACGGCTTCTTCCCACTCCTTCAGCGGGTACTGCTCTTTGTTCTCCAGATGGTACAAGTCTCCAAGGGCCTCCCATTTGAGGGTGGGCTGCAGGCGCAGGTTGGAGATGAAGGTGCGGTGCTGCTCTGCCAGCCGGTCTAAAAGTCCAAGTTTCTTCAATCAATCCCTCCAGTGCAATCAAATACAAAAAGCAGGGCGCTTTCCAGCGCCCCACCCAACCAAATCTCTGCTACTTTTTCCTGCGATTGCGAATGTGCAGGAAAACAAGGCCGCCTAAAATGACAGCGCACAGGACAATGACTATAATTGCTTTCGGTTCCATAGAGTCAAGTTCACCTCACTTTTGTACGGCGATGACCACCGTGCGGGCGTTATCCCATTCATAGGAACAGGTAACAAGGGTCAGCAGGCGGTGGTCTGCGCCGGGAATAAATGCAGGGTCGTGATACAGCGGCTGCGCAAGCAGTTCCTTCTGAAAGGACAGGAAATCCCCATCGTCCGCGAATACGGTACGGTGAAAGGCGAGCTTGGAGATATCCGTTTTCAGCACAGCCACAATGGTGTATTCCTGCAGCCCATTTCCCGTCTGCAGGAGGATTTCGGAATGTTCTTCCCGGAATGCTGCATCGGCCATCTTCTGAAGCACAGCGAACATGGTCCCATCGTTCATGTTGTGTCCGTAGACCACGGTATTCCGGCTTTCCGGGGTGCAATCCCACTGAAAGAAAATGCTGCCGGCTGTGCGCCATTCCCCTTTATAGGTGCGCCGCAAGTAGTATTCAGGGTCTTGGGCGCCGCTTTGCAGGACAGGGTAGTCCACGCAGGTTCCGGGGATGGTGATCCACCCCTTGATATCCGGGTATTCCGCTTGCAGGGCCGGGAGGTCTACAATGGCTTCCGGCTCCTGTTCCTGCCCGGTTTGTTCATTCCCAGCCGGTTCCTCCCCGGAGCTTTCGGCTCCGGGGAGGGGTTGTACTGTGTATTCCTCTTTTAGGGCCTGCGCTTCCCCATTGGTCAGCCCCGGCTGGAGCACCAAAAACCACGCAAGCCCCAACAGGCTCAGGCACAACAGGCCGATGCAGAAACCTTTCAGAAAGGTCTTCATCGGATATCCTGGTCCCTGTCATGGCCGCCTGCGGATCTCTTCTTTTTGCCCACAAGGTGCATGGCGAGGAGCCCGCCGCCTGCCAGCAGCGCCAGAGCGGAAAGGCCAATCAAAACAGCGGGCATCCAGGGGCTGTCCCCAGTCTGAGGAACGGTGGGAACTTCCGGCACCAGCTTGTTGTGCATCGCCACGGTGACGGTTTCACCAGCCTGGATTTCCACAGTCTGGTCATCCGGCAGGATATACTTCTCAGCATCCTCACCAGCCACTTCGGAAACGGTGTATTCGCCCACCCGGAGGGTGATGTTGATCTCACCGTTCTCATCGGTTTGGAACTCCTGCTCATAGGCGTTGCCCATGAAGTCGGTGCCGGTGATTTTGAAGGTGCGGCCTTCGATTTGGTCGTCATCGGCTGTCTTTACCACCTTCAGGGAGCCGGTCTGCGCATGGTTGAGGAAGCCCACGCCAGCTTCGGTTTCCACCCGCACGATGGCGCCGTTTTCCGTGATGGAGAAGGGATAGTAGCCCTCGTCACGCTGGAAAAATTCAGGGGCTTCCTTCTCGTGCAGGAAGTAATCCCCGTACTGCAAGTCCTTCAGCTGATAGATGCCGCCCTCGGACTCAGCCATTTCACCCGCCAGCTTGTCGATGTCAGGGTCGAACTCCCCGTTGTGATCCACATCGGCATACACCTCGAAGATGGCCCCGGACAGCGTGTTCTCCGGGAAGTCGGCGTCTACCTTGGTGGTTTCCACAGTACCCCGGATGATTTGATTTTCCATGGTGATCTCAATGGTCTGCCCATCTTCGGTGATCTCCACAGGGAAGGTTTCCTCGCTCAGCACGAAGGCTTCCGGCGCTGCGATCTCACGAATGGCCCAATTGCCAACGGGTACCCGGTCAAATTCAAAGTACCCGATGGGATTGCTCTCGGTCACCATGAGGGCGGTTTCTTCCGTGAACTCGGTTTCGTCAAAGCGGAACAGGCCAATCACGGCGCCGCCCAACTCGAATCCGTCCTGGTCCACCTTCCAGCCGAATACCTTGCCATACTTCAGTGTGTTTTCGATGGCTTCTCCGTCATTGACCTCCAGCTGCACGGTGGCGACGTCCTGCCCGGCGTACTCGAACACCACAGGGTATTTCTCGTCGCTCAACAGGTAGTGTTCATCCGTACCGATCTCCTTTACATACAGCGAGGCCCCGCAGGGGAGGTCGGTTTTGAAGGAGCCGTTCCCGTTTTCATCGATGCCGGTGGTCTCAATGAGGCCATCGGCGGGGATGGAACTGCCATCGGCGGCGACGATTTCCTCTGCGGCGAACAGGCCGAAGGTGATGTTTTTCCATTCCTCATTCATCCCGATGGAGAAGGTCTCATCCTGCTCCAGCAGCTTTTTGAGGCTGATCTCCACCTTCTGCCGTTCATTGACGAAGCCAACATCGGCGGTGGTGACAGACACCTCCTGGCCAGCGTAGGCGAGGGTGACTTCCTTCGGCTCGGAATCCAGCACCATGCCTGCGGGCGCTGTCCGTTCAGAAACTTGGTAGCGGCCCAGGTACAAGGGCTCCGATGTGGCGGTCCCATCGCTCCCTGTGGTCAGGGTAGCCACCAGTTCTCCGGCCTTTGCGTGAACGATGCCATCCGGGGTGACGATATCCTCCAGAGCGGTGATGTCGTAAACAGCGCCAGGCTGGCCCTGCATCTCATACTGCGGCTGGTAGAGGCCACCGGCTTCTGCCACATGGCTGAACACCTCGCCCTCCTTGTGGACGGTGATGGTGCCTTTCTGAACCGTGTTGTACTTTGTCACGGTGACAACGTCCTGGGTGCCATCCACCACAAAGGGTACAGGCTCGTCATCCAGAACATAACCCCAGGGGCTCTGCTGTTCATACAACTCGTAATTTCCAAAGCCCAGGGCCTCCGGCAACATGAGGGTCCCTGTGGAATCCGTCACGAAGGTGTCGATGTCCATGGGGCTGGGATAGTTGATGTGCTGCACCACCCATTCGCCGGTATCCGCATTGCGGATCTTCACGGAGGTGCCGGCCAGCGGGATGATCTCGCCGGATTCGGCGTCCCTCTTTTCAAAGCGGATGAGGGAGGTAAAGGTGGGGTTGTTCAGGATGAAGTAATAGGTTTTGCCATGCTCGGAAATGAACACAGAGAAATCCGGTACGAATTTTTGCCCATCGGCGCCAGCGGTTTGATGCACCACATACAGGCCGTATGGGAGGGACTTCGATTGGGCGAAACCATAGGAATCTGTCAGCAGGATATCCCGTTCAGACTCTTTGGCGTTCTCGTAACTGCCCGCACTGGCCAGATAGACCTGAAACTCAGCCCCGGCCTCCGGCTGCTCAATCTGCACCTCATCGCTGGTAACGGCCAGCGGTACAGCTTCTGCTTCCGCATCGGATGTATCAGGCTGGTCAACGTCAGCTGGTTCCTGCACAGTGTCGTTTTCCGGGGCGGCGCTGCCTTCCCCGGCCTGGTTCTCGATGGCTGCTTCGTTTTCCTCCGGCTGGCCGGAAGGCTCGGAGCCGCTTTCAGAAGCAGCGCCACTTTCAGGTGTGCTGGAAACGGGGGCTTCCTCTGCGCTTTCAGTCTGCTGTTCTTCAGGGACGGTAGCTTTTTCCTCAGTGGGGGACTCCGTCTCAGAAGCAGGAACGTCCTGCTCTGGAATGGCGGGCTGGTCGGTGTGCTTGGTAATGGCAATGGAGCCGAGCACCACATCCTCTGTTGCGGTCATGGGGACGCTGTTGTGCTCCAGCGTGAAGTTCCCTGGCTCTGCGCCCACAGGATAAACGGTTTCATCCAGCAGGTACCCCTCGCTGGGCGAGATCTCACGAATGGAGTAATCCGTGCCGCAGGGGTACTCCTTGGTGGTGAATTTTCCCCCGCCCGAAGTGGTGTAGGTGTCCAGCAGGGTTTCTCCCTTGAACATTCCGTACACCGCACCATCCAGGGAGGCGTCGCCCTGGGCTTCCCCGGTGACGGAATCCACCTTTTCCATGGTGACGGTGAACTTCTTCAGCACATTGGAAAAGCTGACGCTGGAGGTCTGGCCGGGGTAAATGGTCACCTGCTGGGAAGCGGGCTGGACGTATCGGTTCGGTGACCGCTCGGTGATGGTGTAAGTGCCGGCCTGGAGATTGTCCACCCCGATGGTCCCATCCGGGCCTGTCACCACATCCCATTCCACTCCATTGCCGGAGATGTGGAACGGGATGCCGGAAACCTCTCCATCCTCGGAGGTTTTCACGATTTGCAGGGTGCCGGATCTGATTTCGAGGGAGAAGTAGCACTTCACCGGCTGGGCCTCGCCCTCCACATCAAAGGTGACGACATTTTGATAGGTATCCCGCAGCCAGTATTTCGTGCCGCCGGTGACCACACCGGGGATGGAAGAAGGCAGGCTCTTTTCGGCGGTGATGGTTCCGAATTCCGTCTCACTGGTGGAAACGTGCAGCTGGTTCCCGTCCACGGAAAAATCCACGCCGGGGTAGCTGAAGGTGAAATCACCCAGCACATGGTTCTCATCTACCAGCGTCGTTTCATTTTTTCCGGTGCTCTCATTGTACTGCAGGGCATGGGTATAGGCCCCAACCGCACTGGGGTCGTCTGTGGCAAAGGACGGGATCGTGCGGTAGTTCATCACGTTTTCCCGCAGAGTATAGAAGATGGGCTTCGCCGCAGGGCTGTTGGCGGTGATCTCGTTTACGATCTGGCTCTCATACCCTGTGCCAAGCTGGTTGTGGGCAATGAGCCAGATGAGGATTTGGGTGGCGATGTACTCATCGATGGCGCTGCCCCCGTACTTTGTGCCGGTTTCCACATTGTATCCCAGGGTGAGGGCGGTGTTAATCAGCGCCTTTTGTTCTTCTGTGAAAGAGGCGTAATCATCCGAGGCCTCGTAGCCGATGCCGCTGTTGGCCCGTACACCCATCTGGATGCAGTAGGCGGTGCGGTATGTGCGTAAATCATTGATCCGCAGCTCGAAGAATTCCTCGGTTGTACGCCCGCCAAAAGGCGCAGGGAGGTTTTCGCTGAGAGAATAACGGCGGTCTTTGTATTCGATCATGGCGAGGTACCCGTCGTAATCATTCTCGGCGGCAAAGGCGCTGCCAGGGAGGAGCCCAAAGCAGAGCAGCACCGCCATCATCAAGGACAGTACTCTTTTTAGATTTTTCATAACAGTCTCCTTTTAGGCAAAATAAAAAAAGCCCCCGCAGATTTGAGGGAAAACCTCAAACCCACGGGGGCTAAAGCAGATTTATCGTTCCTCGCCATTTTTCTGGCGGGGCTTTTTTCGAGGGATCACCTTATGGTGCGTATCCCGCTGGGTGCGCCAGACAGCGTTCAGCACAGACTCGCTTTCGATTCCATTCTGCCGGCAGCCGTGAAGGATGCCGGATAGGTACGATTGAGAGGGCAGTGCGGGGACATCTTTGTAGGGGCTGTTCATGGTATAGGCCATGACCTCCCGCTTCAGGCCATCCGGGTCTACCACAGTGACAGGCTCCTTCCCGTACAGCCGGGGGAATCCCTCATAAAGGTCCAGGCTCTGCTCATCCCGTTCCGAAATGCGCCAGAGGACGCCATCCACAAAGCTGTCCGGCTCCGGCAGAATGGTGGCAACGCCATGCCCGCCGCCATTCATGCAGAAAGCGAGGCGGTATCCCTCCAGACGGACGGTATCCACCACCTGGGCGTCCGGGCAGCGGAAGGCCATCTGGTTCAGGTTCATGTTGGAGCCATAGGCAAAGTAAAGTTTTCCTTTGGTTTTTCATCATCTCCTATCGTTCTTGATTGCTGCGGTTCTGCAGGCTGGGATATTGGGATTTGTCATAGCGCCAGGCCCTGTCGCCGGGAAGGTTGGAGAGCAGGTGTTCCCGCACATTTTTGTACTCCGGCCCAATCAGGCCGAGGCGGAGCAAAAAGGTGCGGAAGGTAAAGGCGGGGTTCTCGCTGATCTCGGTTTTCCGCATCACCGTCCGCTTCTGATTGATGGCCTGGGCGGAGATGGCCAATGCCAGCGTAATATTGGCGCGCACTTTACCGGCATGGAGGGTGCTCTCAAAACAGCGCCACTCCAATGTGCTGCGATAGAACACCGAATGAAGGTTCAAGGCGTAGTACCGGGTCCAGTTGTAGTGCTCGTAGCTGCCATCGGTCCCTCCATACCATTCCCGCTTGAGGCGCTCCATGGTGGTGTTGGTGGGCAGCTTGCGGATCCTTTCCAGCATGGGTTCCCGTACCTTCTGGCACCAGCGTTCCACCCGCCGCTCGTCCACTTTGAGGGCTTTGAACAGGATGTCCTCCTTGGAGTACATGATGGACAGGGCGTTCTTCAAACTCTGCGGGGTATGTTTCGAGGCGTCCACATGGACGTGCATCCCGCAGGATGAATTGACCACAGCCCCCGCATGGCGGAGGGCCCGCACCACTTCCTGGAGCTTGCCCATCTCGCTGTATTCCAGCTTGGGGGAGTTCATCTCCACTTTATAGGTGTCATCGCCTGTGGAAAGCTGCCTGCGCCCACTCCGATGGGTGGCGCGGATGCTGGCGTCAAAGACAAAGCGCCATGTTTTCCCCTCGTTGTCGGTGACCTCCCATGGGTCGTAGGTGCGGGAGGAACGGGAATGGGAAGCGGTGGTGCCGAACAGAGCGGCCACCGCTTCCGCAGCCTGCTGGCGGGTCAGCCCCGTCATCTCGATCTCGCAGCCGAAGAACTGGTCTTTCAGGTCAATCGACAGCGTTCACCTCCCGATGGGAGGCGGCCAGCCGCTTTCCGATGGCCTCCACCACATTGACGGTGACGCCGTTTCCGGCCTGCTTGTAAAGCTGGGCGTCGGATTGGAGCGGCAGGACAAGGTCGATGCGGTCATCCGTCCAACCCTGGAGCCGCAGGCATTCCCGTGGCGTGAGGCGGCGGATGCGGCATCCGTCCCACACACCGGAGGCTTCCCGCTTATGGTTGCGGATCCCACCGTTCTGCTTGGCGGTGAGGCAGCGGGCATAATCCGTCAGCGCCGGTTCCTCGTTCAGATCCACACAGCAAAGGGTGCCTTGGCTGCTCCCGGTGGTGATGGTGTGGGCGATTTTCCTGCCCACCCTGCCGCGGCGGGTATTGAGGGTGGGATAGGCCAAATCCACACTGTCGCCGGGATATGCCATTTTATATCCCTTTTTCGTGTTTTCCTTGATGGGGACGCCTGTGCAGTACAGCCCAGTCCTGCCGCCAAAGCCTCCAGCCTGCGCCGCAAGGGTACAGCTTACCCCTTCTGTGGAGTAGATGCGCTCCCCCTGTGCGCCGGGGCGGATTTGCTTAAGAGGCGTTCCTGCTGTTTCGGTGAAAGGAAGTATTTTTCCTCTGCATTTTTCATCAAGATATCCAACAAGGTACACCCTCTTGCGGGATTGAGGGACGCCGAAATCTTTGCTGTTAAGCACCTGCCATTCCACACCATACCCCAATCCATCCAGCGTATGGAGGATGGCCGCAAACGTCCGGCCTCCGTCATGGTTAAGCAGGCCGGGTACGTTTTCAAGCAGCAGATACGCAGGTCTTTTTGCCGCAGTCAGCCGGGCAATTTCAAAGAACAGCGTACCTCTTGGGTCGGCAAACCCTCCACGGTGTCCAGCAATAGAAAAAGATTGGCAGGGAAATCCCCCGCACAGCAGGTCGAAGTCGGGCATTTCATCGGGGTCGGTTTCTCGAACGTCCTCACGGAACCACTCTCCTTTCGTATCGAACAGCGCCCGGTAGCTTTGGCCGGCATATTTGTCGATCTCACAATGGCCTACGCAGACAAAACCTCCGGCCCGGCTGAGTCCCTCCCGGAACCCGCCGATGCCGGAAAACAGGTCAATATACGTTATGGCTTTGGGCATCACACTCCTTTTTCATAAATTTGGTGAAACGCTGCTACACAATCAACCGGCATCACCCCTTTCATGGTGCAGTGTCAAACGATAGGAAAACAGCCCGCAGGGGTTGGGGTGAACCCAATCCTGCGGGCTGCTGTTGTTCCGCTCATGCGTAGATTTCTTCTTCAGCGTCCTCGGTTTCATCGACATCCTCGGCCTCATCCGCCGCTTCCTGTTCGTCCTCCTGTGGGGCGCTCCAGGTGGCATATTCGCTGGGGAGGCCCGTGCTGGGGTCATCGCCCTCGCCGGTTTCCCCGCCCTGGGCGGCGTCCCAGGCGCTTTCTTCCTGTTCCTCCCGCCCGGCGGCCTCAGCGGCCTCGAACTCTTCCTCCGCTTCCTCCAACGCCTGCTCGATGAGCCCGATGATGAACTCCTTTTGCGTCAGGCGGCGGTGGTGGACTTTTTCAAAGCGTTCCAGGTATTCCTTGACCCGCTGGAACAATTCCTCGCTCACCTGAAATGCCAGTGTTCTGCCTTTTGCCATGACTTTGCCAGCCCCTTTCTCATAATGCTCTTGGATGATCATTTCAATAAACTTGCTCATGGTGCTCTCCGTTTCCCGGATCTCCTCGCTGATCCTGTTATGCAGTTCCAGCGGGATTTTGCAGGTCACACCCTTGGTTTCCACGGCCATCGCTCCTTTGCTTGGTTCTTTCCCTTTCGGGCAACACAAGCATATCCGAAGAGCGAAGAGAAAGCTATTACCAAGACCAACAACCTTTCAGCCAAAGCAGGGGCAACAAACGTCACATGCAATAACGGCTATGTTGGGGGTCTCTTTGGGGGATTTCACCCGTCATCCATGAGGGTGTTGAGAAAGCCGAGCATCTCCGGTGGAATGGCTTCCTCCGGCTGCTGTACTGGCTGGGAAGGAACAGTCTGAAGTTCTTCCCGCAGGATACGGCGCAGGGTGGACTCCAAGGTGTCCTGCCTGGCGCTGTTCAGGATCGCTTTCACCAGGAAGGCGCTTTTCTGTCCTTCCGGCACAGCCTGCAGCAGAACCCATGCTTGGCGGTGATCCTCATTCTGGAGGTTTGGGCGGAACATAAAAAGGGGCCTGCTCATCCCTTGCCAACACCGCCCGACAAACGCCCCAAAATCCGCTCGAATCCTTCGGCGTTTACCCGGTCGTCCAGCAGGGCCAAAACCCGACACAGGCCGTCCTGGGGGGCGACGTTTCGCTTGACTACCGCTGCGCCGCCGCCCAGCATCACCACCGGGATGGCCTTGAGGTCAAACCCCGCTTCCATGGCCGCTGAGAGAAGGCGCTCGGTGTAGAGGCGGCCCTGCTTTTGGATGATGCTGCGGGCGTCCTCGTCCATGCTGCAGGGCTTTCCCGCCAGCACTCGCTCCACCTGGGCATCGGTAACGGACAGCCCCACATCCCGGCGAACCTGTTCTTTCACCTCGTCGATGCAGCGGATCATCCCCAGTTCCAGGCTCCGGCAGGTGGCGGCGTTGGGAACATTGTTGTCCAGCCGCATCAGGTCCACCGTCCAGCCGCCGATGTCCATGAGCAGGACGGAGGGTTCGTTCTGGAGGAGTTCCGGGTGGATCATCAGGGCGGAATACCCCTGTGGGAACAGCTTCACATCTTCGATGGCCACTTTGTAGGGGATGCCCTCGAACTGGAAGCTTACCGGCTGGGAAGAAGGGCGAAGGTACTCCCGGAAGGATTTCTTCTCCCGGCCAAACCCAGCCAGAGGAAGGCCGGCTGCGATGGTAACGGAACATTCCGTCTTGGCGCCCCGCTGCTGGATCTCTTTGGCGATGGCCGCAAGGGTCAGCAGGTAGTAGTTCTCGTTCTCCATCTTGTTTCGCGGGATCGGCTGCCTGCCGGTCCCGCACACGAAGAACTTTCCACCGTACTCCAGCGTGTTCTGCAGGGTGTAGGGTTCATGGGAATAGGCGGTGATACCGGCTGGGAAAGAAAAATGCCGGGTCTTGATGGCGTAGTAGCCATGGTCGATGCCGATGTTCATGGTTTTGTTCATCCTTTCTTGGCTGCTGCCTAAAACTTGGTTTCCTGCTGGTTAAGAGCGAGGCGTATCTTGTTCTTTCCCAGCTGGTAAAGTATTTAGGGGGGAGAGTGTGAGAGGGGGGAATCGCAAAAAACTCCCCGGCCTGCCAGCCGGAGAGTTCCTGAAAAAGGGCGCACTATCCCCTTGTATTTTGAGGGTTTGATTTTGGGCCGTTTTGGGCTTTCGTCAATCTATCTATGAACCTGCCGGAAACTTCTATACTTCCGACAACGGGGAAAAGGGCCGCAGAACGCAAAAAAGCGGGGCCTCCAACCTGAAAAATCAGGCGGAAGCCCCGCTCGTGTGGTTTCGCTGCGGATTTTGCCTTGGACATCCACGGTAAAACCGTTTTCCCGATTTTCCGTCCAAAAGCCCGCAAACCCGCATGAATACTAATCAAAACCACTAGTAAACTAGTGGTTTGCTCAGACCCCAGAGGGGTCAGTAC
>CAJMOH010000024.1 GCA_905215055.1 uncultured bacterium | reverse complement strand
AGTTCACCGCCCAGGTGGAGAACGAGCTGGACGCCGTCCAGCGGGGGGACGAGGACTGGGTGGACACCCTGCAAAAGTTCTACGACGACTTTGACAAGACCGTGCAGAAGGCCAAAAAGGAAATGGACGGGGTGAAGATTCAGCTGAAGGAGGACGAGACCGACGTCGTCTGCGAGAAGTGCGGCCGGAAGATGGTGGTCAAGTTTGGCCGCTATGGAAAGTTTCTGGCCTGTCCCGGCTATCCGGAGTGCAAGAACGTGAAGAAGATTGTCAACGACACCGGCGCCGAGTGCCCCAAGTGCGGGGGGAAGATCATCCAGCGCAAGTCGAAAAAGGGCCGGGTGTTTTACGGCTGCAGCGAGTATCCCAAGTGCGACTTTGTCTCCTGGGACCCGCCCAGCAAGGAAAAGTGCCCTGTCTGCGGCAAGACCCTGATGCAGAAAAAGAGCAAGGACAAAACCCTGTACTGCGTCACGCCGGACTGCACCTTCCCCGGCAAGAAACCGGATGAGGACGAGGGCTGATATGGAAAAACAGAACGTGACCGTGCTGGGGGCGGGCCTGGCTGGGTGCGAGGCCGCCTGGGCGCTGGCCCGCCAGGGGGTTCCCGTCACCCTGGTGGAGATGAAGCCCCAGAAATTTTCCCCGGCCCACCACAGCCAGGGCTTCGCGGAGCTGATTTGCTCCAACTCCCTGAAGGCCAGCCGCATCGACAGCGCCGCCGGTCTTTTGAAGGAAGAGATGCGCTGTCTTGGCTCTCTGCTGATGGACTGCGCGGAGAAGTCCGCCGTGCCGGCCGGGGGCGCCCTGGCTGTGGACCGGGAGGAGTTTTCCCGCCTGGCCACTCAGGCCATTGAGAGCCAGCCCCTGATTACCGTGAAGCGGGAGGAGGCCTGCGCCATTCCCCAGGGGCCGGTGATTGTGGCCACCGGGCCTTTGACAAGCCAGCCCTTGTCGGAAGAAATCCAGGCCCTGTGTGGGGGCAGCCTGAGCTTTTTCGACGCGGCGGCCCCCATTGTTACCCGGGAGAGTCTGGATATGGACCGGTGCTTCGCCGCCTCCCGCTACGGCCGGGGGGACGAGGATGGGGAAGAGGGGGACTATCTCAACTGCCCCATGAATCAGGAGGAGTACGACCGCTTTGTGGAGGAGCTGGTAAACGCCCAGCGGGCGCCGGTCCACAGCTTTGACGCCCGGGACCCCAAGGTGTACGAGGGCTGTATGCCCATCGAGGTGCTGGCCTCCCGGGGGCACGACGCCATCCGCTTCGGCCCTATGAAGCCTGTGGGCCTGCGGGATCCCCGCACCGGCCACAGGCCCTGGGCGGTGCTCCAGCTGCGCACCGAGAACCGGGAGCGCACCCTTTTTAATTTGGTGGGCTTTCAGACCAATCTGAAATTTGGGGAGCAGCGCCGGGTGTTTGGCATGATTCCCGGCCTGGCCCATGCCGAGTTTGTCCGTTACGGCGTCATGCACCGGAACACCTTTTTAAATTCCCCCGCCCTGCTTAACGGGGACTATTCCTTCCGGGGCAGGCCGGAGCTGTTTTTCGCCGGGCAGATCACCGGGGTGGAGGGCTATATGGAGTCGGCCTCCTCGGGGCTGCTGGCGGGGATCAACCTGGCCCGGCGGCTGGCGGGAAGGCCCACCCTGGTGCTGCCGGAAACCACCATGCTGGGGGCTTTGGCCAGGTATGTCTCCGGGTATACGGGCAAGGACTTTCAGCCGATGGGGGCCAATTTCGGAGTGCTGCCGCCCCTGCCGGAGAGAATTCGGGACAAGCGGCAGCGGTACATGGCCCTGGCCCGGCGGGGGCTTTCCCATCTGGAGGCCTTCTGCCGGGAAATGGGCCAGCCCTTGCGAGAAAGCGCCGTGAGCGCGGAAGTGGAGGAGAGCGTATGAGAATCATCGTAGACGCCTTTGGCGGGGACAACGCCCCCCAGGAGATTCTGCTGGGCTGTGTTCAGGCCCGGCAGGAGCTGGGAGTGGACATCCTTCTCACCGGGGACAAGGCCCGTCTGGAGGCCTGCGCCAAGGAGCTGGGGGTTTCCGCGGAGCTGGGAGGGATGGAAATTCTTCCCTGCGGCCAGCTGCTGACCATGGAGGACGAGCCCACCAGCGTTATCCGTGAGAAAAGCGACAGCTCTATGGCGGTGGGACTGCGGGCCTTGGCCCAGGGGCAGGGCGACGCCTTTGCCAGCGCTGGAAACAGCGGCGCTCTGGTGGTGGGCGCCACCACCCTGGTCAAGCGGGTGCGGGGCGTCAAGCGGGTGGCCTTCGCCCCGATCATGCCGGGAATGAACGGCTTTTTCATGCTCATCGACGGCGGCGCCAACGTGGACTGCCGGCCGGAGATGCTTTTGCAGTTTGGGCTGATGGGCTCGGCCTATATGAAGAACGTCATGGGCATTGAGAGACCCCGGGTGGCCTTGGCCAACGTGGGTACGGAGGATCACAAGGGCGACCAGCTCCGCCAGGAGGCCCTGGCTTTGCTGCGGGCCTGCCCGGACATCCATTTCACCGGCAACCTGGAGGCCCGGGATATTCCCTACAATGGGGCGGACGTGATTGTCTCCGACGGTTTTACCGGCAACATGATCTTAAAGCTCTACGAGGGCGTGGCCATGGCCCTGATGGACAAGATCAAGGGGGTCTTTCTGGGCAGCATGAAGGGCAAGCTGGCCGCGGCCATGGTCTACAACGACCTGAAGAAGCTGAAGAAGGAGCTGGACTACAACGAGTACGGCGGGGCGCCCATTATGGGCTGCCAGAAGCCGGTGTTCAAAATCCACGGCAGCGCCAAGGCTTCCACGGTGAAAAGCGCCCTGCGCCTGGCCCGGGATTATGCCCAGTCTGGCATCATCGCCCAAATTGAGGCGGCGGTGGCGAAGAAATCGTGAAGGGGGGAGCGGCTATGCGGCCGGCTGGAAAGCCATTGGAGGAATACGAAAAGCGGATTGGCTACCGCTTTCGCGACAAGCAGCTGCTGGAAACGGCCCTGACCCACTCCTCCTTTGCCAACGAGAACAAGTGCAAAAGCTACGAGCGGCTGGAGTTTTTGGGGGACTCGGTGCTGGGGTTTGTCACGGCGGAGTACCTGTTTGAAAATTTTCCCCAGCTGCCAGAGGGCCAGCTGACCAAAACCCGGGCCAGCCTTGTCTGCGAGCGAAGCCTGTGCGGGTTTTCCAAGGCGCTGCATGTGGGGGACTTTCTGCGCCTGAGCCACGGGGAGCGCCACTCCGGCGGCCGGGAGCGGCCCAGCATTCTGGCGGACGTGTTCGAGTCCACCACCGCCGCCATCTATCTGGACAGCGGCAGCCTGGAGGAAGCCAAGAGGTTCATCCTGCGGTTCATCGCCCCGGCGGCCAAGGCCCAGAGCGTCAAGCCCTTTAAGGACTACAAGACCACCCTGCAAGAGATTATCCAGCAAAACCCGGAGGAGCGCTTGGAGTATGTGGTCACCGGGGAAAGCGGCCCCGACCACGACAAGCACTTCACCGTGGAGGTACACCTGAACTCCAACGTGATTGGCAAGGGGGGAGGCCGCTCCAAAAAGGAGGCGGAGCAGCAGGCTGCCCGGGAGGCCCTGGAGCTGATGGGCTACTGATGGGAAACGTAGCTGTCTTTGTACCTCATGTGGGCTGCCCCAACCAGTGCAGCTTCTGCGACCAGCGGGCCATCACCGGGGGCGCCCAGGCCCCTGCGCCCCAGCAGGTGTGGGACACGGCCCGGTCCGCCGCCGTCCACCTGGGGGACCGGGTGAAGGAGACGGAAATCGCCTTTTTTGGGGGCAGCTTTACCGCCATCCCCCGGGAGCAGATGGTCTCTCTGCTGGCGCCCGCCAAGGAGGCGGTAGAGCGCTTTGGCTTTCGGGGCCTGCGATGCTCCACCCGGCCCGACGCCGTGGACAGGGAGGTGCTCTCTCTGCTGAAGGCCTATCACATGGCGGCGGTGGAGCTGGGCGCCCAGTCCATGGACTCTCAGGTGCTGGAGCTAAACCTCCGGGGCCACACCCCAGAGGACACGGTCCGGGCGGCGGGGCTGATCCGGGAGGCCGGTCTGGAGCTGGGGGTGCAGATGATGACGGGGCTGTACGGCTCCACTTCGGAGAAAGACCTGAAAACGGCCAAGGCCCTTATCGCGCTGAGGCCGGACACCGCCCGGATCTACCCCACGGTGGTGCTGGAGGGGACCCCCTTGGCGGAGCTGTACCGCCGGGGCCTTTACCACCCCCAAACCGTGGAGGAGGCGGTGGACCTGTGCGCCCGGCTGCTGCCTCTCTTTGAGGAGGCGGGGGTCCGGGTGATCCGGCTGGGCCTTCACGCGGAAAAGGACGTGGAGCGCCGGCGGATCGCGGGGGCCTACCACCCCGCCCTGCGGGAGCTGGTGGAGAGCCGGCTGTTTCTCAGCCGCCTGCTGCCGGAGCTGGAAAAGCTTCCCCGGGGCAGGTATCAGGTGAAGGTGCGGCCCCGGGAGCTTTCCATCGCCATTGGGCAAAGGCGGGCCAACGTCCGGGCCTTGGAGGACCGGGGCTATCAGGTGGGGTTTGTCCCGGGGGAGGAGGCGCCTCCCGGCGGGTTTCTGATCAAAATGCCAGGAATGTGAGAGAGAGGGGACGCCATGATTTTAAAGTCTTTGGAGCTGCAGGGGTTTAAGACCTTCCCCGACAAAACCACGCTCCACTTCGAGCGGGGCATCACCTCGGTGGTGGGGCCGAACGGCAGCGGCAAAAGCAATATCAGCGACGCCATGCGCTGGGTGCTGGGGGAGCAGAGCGTGCGAACCCTGCGCTGCTCCAAGATGGAGGACGTGATCTTCAACGGCACCCCCCAGCGGAAGGCCCTGGGCTTTGCCGAAGTGACCCTGACCATCGACAACAGCGACCGGGGCCTGCCCTTTGACAACGACACGGTGGCGGTCACCCGGCGGTATTACCGCTCTGGGGAAAGCGAGTACCTCATCAACAAAAACACCGTGCGCTTAAAGGACATCAACGAGCTGTTTATGGACACGGGCTTGGGAAGGGACGGCTATTCCATTATCGGCCAGGGAAAGATCGACGCCATTGTGGCCGCCCGTTCCGAGGACCGCCGGGAGATTTTTGAGGAGGCCGCGGGCATCTCCCGCTACCGCTACCGGAAGGAGGAGTCCGAGCGCAGGCTCTCCAGGGCCGAGGAAAACCTGGTGCGCCTGCGGGACATTCTCTCGGAGCTGGAGGACCGGGTGGAGCCCCTGCGGATTCAGGCGGAAAAGGCAGAGCAGTTCATCGCCTTTGACAAGGAGAAAAAGGGCCTGGAGATCGGCATTTGGCTGGAAACCCTGGAGCGCTCCGGCAGGGTGCTGCGGGAGCATGGGGAGAAAATTGCCCAGGCCCAGGCCCAGCACGGAGAGCTGGAGGAGGAGCTTCAGTCCATCGGGCAGCGCGCCGAGGACAACTACCGCCAGACCAACCAGTGTACCGCGGATATGGAACAGGCCCGAGGGGAGGCCGCGTCCCTGGACGAGCAGGCGGTGCGGGCCGAGGGCCAGGCCAGCCTGCTGGAAAACGACGCCTCTCACAGCCGGGAGACCCTGGGGAGACTGGGAAGCCAGCTGGAGGAGGTCTCTCGCTCCAGCGGGGACATCGACGTGGAAATCGCCGGAAAGCGCCAGGAAATTACCGCCAAGGAGCAGCAGATCGAGGAGAGCCGGAACAGGCTGCTGGCCTTTACCCAGCGGCTGGAGGAGCTGCGCCGGGGCGCGGACCAGGCCACCCAGCGGCTGGAGCAGGCCGCTGTGGAGCTGGCCCAGTACAACGCTTCTCTGGCGGAGGAACGGATCCGGCTGTCCTCCACCCAGTCCTCTATGGCGGAAATCCGCCTGCGGGCCGGAGCGGTGGAGGACAGCGTCCAGCAGGCGCGGGAGCGCTTGAGCGCCGCCCGGCAGGAGGCCCAGGAGCTGGAGGAAATGCTTCGGGACGCCCAGGAGGCGGTTTCCGGCCGGGAGAACGCCCTAAAGGGCTACGAGCTGCGGCTGGAGGGCCGCCAGAAGCGGGCCAGCGCCGCCCAGGACCAGTGGAACCAGCTGACCCTGGACGCCAATGAACAGCTGCGTCGGGCCAAGCTGCTGGAGGATCTGGAGCGGAACCTGGAGGGCTTTTCTCAAAGCGTGAAGCAGGTGATGAAGGAGGCCGGCCGGGGGATGCTCTCCGGGGTGTGCGGGCCGGTCAGCCAGCTGCTGAAGGTACCCCGGGAGTATGCCGTGGCCCTGGAGACGGCCCTGGGCGCCTCTATGCAGCATGTGGTGGTGGAGACGGAGCAGGACGCCAAAAGCGCCATCCGGCTCTTAAAGCAGCGGGACTGGGGCCGGGCCACCTTCCTGCCCCTGTCCACCATTCGGGGAAGTCTGTACAACCCCCGGGAGATTGAGGACATGCCGGGCTTTGTGGGCATGGCCAACACCCTGTGCTCCTGCGAGGAGAAATACAACCAGATCCGGGACAGCCTGCTGGGCCGGGTGGCCGTGGCGGAGGATCTGGACAGCGCCGCCGCCATCGCCAAGAGAACGGGATACCGCCTGCGGGTGGTCAGCCTGGACGGCCAGGTGGTCAACGCGGGCGGCTCTCTCACCGGCGGCTCCAGAGGCCGGAACTCCGGGCTTTTAAGCCGGGCCTCCGAGATCCAGCGGGTGCGGGAAAAGGCCGCCGCTCTGAAGGAGCAGGCGGACAAGGCCCAGGAGGAATTCCGCCAGCGTCAGGGGGAGCTGTCCTCCTGCCAGGCGGAGCTGGAGGCCGCCCGGGGCGAGCTGGCCGCCGCCCAGGAGGAGCGAATCCGCATCCAGTCCGAGGGAGTGCGGGTGGCCAAGGAGCTGGAGCAGCTGGAGGAAACCGCCGCCGGTTTGGAGCGAGAGCGGGCCGATTCCGACGGCCGCCTGCGGGAGCTTTCCCAGCGGGAGCGGGAAATCAGAGACAGCATTGCCCAGCTGGAGGAGCAGGTGCGGACCTCTCAGGAGGAGAACCAGGCCCTTTCCGGCAGCCGGGAGGAGCAGATGGCCCGGTGCGGCGACATCTCCCAGACCATTCAGGAGATCCGCATGGGCGAGCTTTCCGCCCAAAAGGACCGGGACACCCTGCTGGCCGCCGTGGCCGGATTGGAGGAGCGCAAGCGGGACTCCGCCGGAGCCGTGGAGCGACTGCGCCGGGAGATGGAGGAAATCCAGGAGAAAATCGGCCAGCTGGAGCTGGAGCGGGAAACGGTATTGGCCCAGGCGGAGGATCGAAGGGCTCAGGCGGAAAAGCGCCGGGAAAGCCTGCAATCCATCGCCCAAAGGCGGGCGGGTCTGGAGCAGGAGGCTGTCAGGCTTCGGGAACGGGAGCGGGAGGTTCTGTCCCAGCGGGAGAACGTGGGCCGGGAGCTTTCCCGGCTTCAGGAGCGGTCGGACAATTTGCAGAAGGAGTACGACCAGATCATCTCCCGGCTGTGGGAGGAGTACGAGCTGACCCGCCGAGAGGCCGAGGAGGTAGCGGAGAAGATCGAGGACCTGTCCGCCGCCCAGCGCCGCCTGGCAGACCTGAAAAACAGGATCAAGGCCCTGGGCGCGGTGAACGTGGGAGCTGTGGTGGAGTATCAAGAGGTGTCAGAGCGGTATCAGTTTTTAAAGGCTCAGGTGGAGGATGTGGAAAAATCCAAGGCCCAGCTGCTGGAGCTGATTCAGGACCTGACAAAGCACATGCGCCAGCAGTTTACCCAGCGCTTTGCCCAGATCAACCAGAACTTCGGGCAGATCTTCCGGGAGCTGTTCGGCGGCGGCGCGGCAGAGCTTTCCTTTACCGACGACAGCGACGTGCTTGCCTCCGGCATTGAGATCAAGGTTCACCCGCCGGGGAAGATTGTCACCCACATTGAGTCTCTGTCCGGCGGGGAAAAGGCCCTGGTGGCCATCTCCATCTACTTTGCCATTATGCGGGTAAACCCGCCGCCCTTCTGCGTGCTGGACGAGATTGAGGCCGCCCTGGACGACGTAAACGTGACCCGGTTTGCCCAATATCTGCGGCGGATGAGCGCCAATACCCAGTTTATCACCATCACCCACCGCCGGGGTACGATGGAGGGCAGCGATATGCTCTACGGCGTGACCATGCAGGACCAGGGCATTTCCAAGCTGCTGGCCCTGCGTACCGAGGAGGCCGCGGAATTCGGCACCTTAACCTGAGACAATCCCAAGAGAGAGGAAGGAACACATGGGCATCTTTGACAAGATTCGGGAAGGCTTAAAAAAGACCCGGGACAATATCAGCGGGCAGATCACCCAGATGGTGAACTCCTTTACCAAAATCGACGAGGAGCTGTTTGAAGAGCTGGAGGAGCTGCTGGTGATGGGAGACGTGGGCGTAAACACCGCGGGCTTCATCTGCGACAGGCTGCGCCAGCGCATCAAGGAGAAGGGCATTACCGATCCCAGCCTGATTCTGGGGGAACTGAAGTCTATTGTCTCGGACATGCTCCAGGGGGACAATGAGCTGCACATCTCCACCAAGCCCTCCATCATTTTGGTCATCGGCGTCAACGGCGTGGGCAAGACCACCACCATTGGCAAGCTGGCCTCCCGGCTGAAGGGAGAGGGCAGGTCTGTCATCCTGGGGGCGGCGGACACCTTCCGGGCAGCGGCCATCGAGCAGCTGGAAGTCTGGGCGGACCGGGCCGGGGTTCCTCTCATCAAGCACAAGGAGGGGGCTGACCCCGCCGCCGTGGTGTTCGACACTATCGCCGCGGCCAAGGCCCGCAGCTGCGACGTGATCATCTGCGACACCGCCGGCCGGCTTCACAACAAGAAGAACCTGATGGACGAGCTGGGGAAGATCAGCCGTGTCATTGACCGGGAGCTGCCCGGCTGCGACCGGGAAACCCTGCTGGTTTTGGACGCCGCCACCGGCCAGAACGCCGTGAACCAGGCCCGGGAATTCCAAAGCGCCGCGGGCATCACCGGCATTGTGCTCACCAAGCTGGACGGCACCCCCAAGGGGGGCGTGGTGCTGCCCATCATGCAGGACTTGGGCCTGCCGGTGAAGTTCATCGGCGTGGGGGAGCAGGTGGACGACCTGCAGCCCTTTGACCCCGGCGCCTTTGCCGACGCCCTGTTCGACGTCCAGCGGGAGGAGGCCCCTGTCATCAAGGAGGACCGGACTGCCTGGGAGGAAGAGCGCCGGGAAGAGGAGCGTCTGCTGGAGGAGCAGAACCAGGCAGAGGCAGAAGAGGATTGGCCGGAGCCCTGGGAGGAGGAGCCTTCCCCTGTGGAGGAGGTCTCCCAGGAAGAGCCGGAGGAGCCTCAGCCAGAGAAGAAAAAGCGCCGCTTCTGGCCCTTTGGCCGCAAGCGGGATGAGGAATAAGGAAAGGGGAAACAGCCATGAAATTTGTCATTGCCACCCACAACCAGGGCAAGGTTGTGGAGTTTAAGCGGATGCTGGAGCCTATGGGCATTGAGGTGGTGACGGCCCAGCTGTCCGAGCCGGAGGAGACCGGCAAGACCTTTATGGAAAACGCCTTTATCAAGGCTGACGCCGCCTGCAAGGAAACGGGCCTGCCCGCTGTGGCCGACGACTCCGGCCTGTGCGTGGACTATCTGGACGGGGCGCCGGGGATCTATTCCGCCCGGTTTGCCCAGCCCGGCAAGCGGCGGCTGACTGTGCTGGAAAAGCTCCAGGGCGTGCCGGCGGAGCGGCGGGGCGCCCACTTTGTCAGCGCGGTGTGCTGCGTGTTCCCAAACGGGGACAAGATCCAGGCCGAGGGCAAATGCTTTGGCACCATCGCCTTGGAGTCCCGGGGGGAGAACGGCTTTGGCTATGACTCCATCTTTGAGCAGGAGGGCCGCACCTTTGGAGAGATGTCCGACGGGGAAAAGGACGCCCGCAGCCACCGGGGCAAGGCTTTTGCCCTGTTTGAAGAGAAGCTGAGAGAATACCTGAAGGGCAGGGAGTAAGCCATGAAAAACTACTGTGGTTTGGACTGCGCCCAGTGTCCCGCCGCGGACAGCTGTCCCGGCTGTGCCGCCACCGGCGGAAAGCCCTATGGGGACACCTGCGTGCTGGGAGAGTGCTGCAAGGTCCAGGGCTGCGAAGCGCCGGGCAGCTGTTTTTCCGGGACATGCGCCCTGAAGGAGCGGCTTATAGAGGAGTTTAATGACCTGCACGTTCCCGGCATGGAGACGGTGACAGACTTGAACGCCCTGCCCGGCTCCTACATCAATTTGGAATACACCCTGGAAAGCGGTCAGAAAATCAAATTCTGGAACGACCGCCGGGTGTATCTGGGCAATCAGATCTGTAAGCACGACGGAAGCGGCCGGTGCTTTGGCCTGACCGCCGACGAAAACTGGCTGCTGGTGTGCGAGTACGGCGACAATGGCAGCGACCCGGAGATTGTGACGTACAAGCGCCGGGAAAAGTAAGAATACAGGAGAAGAACACTATGTTGACGAGCAAGCAAAGAGCCTACCTCCGCTCTCTGGCGGTGAAGGAGGACACCATTTTGATGATGGGCAAGTCCGGCATGAGTCCGGAGCTTGTCAAGCAGGCAGACGACGCCCTGGAAAAGCGGGAGCTGATCAAGGGCCGGGTGCTGCCGGAGTCCAGCCCCATGACCTCCCGGGAGGCGGCGGAGGAGCTGGCCCGGCAGACAAGCAGCGATGTGGTCCAGGTAATCGGCAGCCGGTTTGTGCTGTACCGGAAGAAGAAAAAGGACCCCAAGATTGTCCTGCCCCGATGACAGGAGGAAGCCTATGAAAACAGGCGTTTACGGCGGCACCTTCAACCCCATCCACAACGGCCACCTGCACATTGTGGAGGAATTCCGCCGGGGCCTGGGGCTGGACCGGGTGCTGCTGATTCCCGCCCATGTGCCGCCCCACAAGACGGCCCCGGATCTGGCCCCTGCCGGGGACCGGCTGGAAATGTGCCGTTTGGCGGCGGAGAAAACCCCCTGGCTGCGGGTGTCCTCCATCGAGCTGGAGCGGGAGGGGAAAAGCTATACCGCGGACACCCTGGAGGAGCTGTCCATCCGCTGTCCCCAGGATCAGCTGTACCTGCTGATGGGGGAGGACATGTTCCTCACCCTGGGCCGGTGGTACCGGCCGGAGACCATCTTTTCCCTGGCCTCGGTGTGTACCACGCCCCGCAGCCTGGACGGTCTGAGCGCCCTGCGGCAAAAGGCGCTGGAGTACACAGAGCGCTTTGGCGCCCGGTGCTTTTTGGAGCAGATTCCCTATCTGCCCGTCAGCTCCACCCAGGTGCGTCAGGCCGCGGCCCGGGGAGAGGACGTAAGCGCCCTGGTGCCGGAGACGGTGGCGGCGTACATCGCGGCCCACGGCTTGTACAGCCGAGAGGAGGAAACACCATGACCTATGAACAGTGTGAGCGGGAGGCGCGCCGCCATTTGACGGACAAGCGCTTCTATCACAGCCAGTGCGTGGCGGCGGAGGCTGCCCGCCTGGCCCAGCGCTATGGCGCCGACGTGGAAAAGGCCCGGCTTTGCGGCATTCTCCACGACATTATGAAGGACACGCCCCCGGAGGAGCAGTTGAAAATCCTGGGGGATTCTGGTATAATACTGTCCAAAACCCAGCAGCGCAACCGCAAGCTGTGGCACTCCCTTTCCGGGGCGGCCTACATCCGGCGGGAGCTGGGCGTCACCGACGGGGAGATCCTCTCTGCGGTGGGGTGCCACACCAGCGGCAGGCAGGACATGACCCTGCTGGACAAGGTGCTGTTTGTGGCGGACTATATCTCCGCCGACCGGGACTATCCCGGCGTGGAGGACATGCGCCGGGCGGCGGACAGCAGCCTGGAGGAAGCAATGGTGGAGGGGATTCTCTTCACCGTGAACGAGCTGATGGAGCAGCGGCTGCCGGTGGCGGCGGAATCCATCGCGGCGTATAACGACGCCATTTTTACCCTAGAGCAGAAAAAGGAGCAATGTGTATGACTTCCTTGGAACTGGCCCAAAGGGCCGCCGCTTTTTTGGACAGCAAAAAGGCGGAGCGTCTGAGCGTGATCGAGATTGAGAACATCTCCAGCCTGGCGGACTACTTTGTCATTGCCACGGGCAACAACAACACCCACGTCCGGGCCTTGGCCGACGAGCTGGAGGAAAAGCTGAAGGCAGAGGGCCTGCCCCCCGCCCGGGTGGAGGGCTACCGGTCCAACTCCTGGATTTTGCTGGACTGGGGCAATGTGGTGGTTCATATCTTCACCCAGGAGGGCCGGGACTTCTACGACCTGGACCGCCTGTGGGCGGACGGAAAAAAGGTGGATTGGCGGAGTGCCTCCGCTGTCTCTTCGCGCCTTGGGGCGGCGGCTGAAGGCCGCGCCTGATCGAGAGGAAAGAGCACGTCCGCGCCGAAGGCTTTACCGGGACCCTCGCCCTTGCCGAAGGCGAGAGGGCGGCTTGGCCCGTGCGGCCACGCACCGGCATGCCTGGGGTGCAACCCTTCCGTTTTTGCGGCCCGACTCTATAAAAAATTTACTATGTAAGGAGTATGATCTGTGTTGAAGAAGGACGTGGCCCTTGCAGGCTGACCGGGAGGTCAGCGGCTGCAAGTATCTATGACCGCGCCTCCCAAAAGGATGAAATCACATCTTTTAGGAGGTCAACAACGTGAACCGAGAAAATAAACGAAAGCAGTTTGAAAAAGGCTATTACAAAAACCATCCCTGTCAGGAGTCCTTTACTTGCAAGGTATGCGGCCGGCTGGTCACGCCGGGAGGCGCTGGCAGCGGCCACCGCAACCACTGTCCCTATTGCTTGTCCAGCCTTCATGTGGACGTGGAGCCGGGGGACCGGGCATGTGACTGCGGGGGCATTATGGAGCCGGTGGCAGTCTGGGTGCGGAAAAACGGCGAGTGGGCCATCATTCACCGGTGCCGCCGGTGCGGAGAGCTTTCCTCCAACCGGGTGGCCGCGGACGACAACCCCGTAAAGCTGATGAGCATCGCCATGAGGCCCCTGGGCCAGCCCCCCTTCCCTCTGGAATATCTGCAGGAGATGACAGAGCGCATGGGTCTGGGGTGACGGGAGGCGGGTGCTCCCGCTGAGCAATTCGCGCCTGATCAAGAGGAAAGAGCGCGTCCGCGGCGTGAGATTTGCTGAGGCCTTTTTGGCTCCTAATGCATAGACTATAAGCGCGGGCGGTGAGTAGACAAATCCCACCAGGGTTCCGCGCCAAAAGCGCGGTGCGCGACGTAAAAGTTCTCTGCCTACTTTCTTTCAAAAGGCAGTTTCTAAGCAGATAAACCTGAAAACGCGGACGCCAGGCTGGTGGCTTTTGCCATGCAAAGCGAGGTAACGAGCGCCCCGCGACGTAAAAGTCTTTGCCTGTTTTCTTTTAAAAGGCAGTTTCCAAGCAGATAAACCTGAAAACGCGGACGCCAGGCTGGTGGCTTTTGCCATGCAAAGCGAGGTAACGAGCGCCCCGCGACGTAAAAGTTCTTTGCTTACTTTCTTTCAAGAAAGTAAGGGAAAGGGTTGATGAAGATGAAATACGATCATAAGGCCATTGAGCCAAAGTGGCAGGCGGCGTGGGAAGAGGCCGGGGTGTTCCATGCCCAAAACGGCAGCGGCAAGCCCAAGTATTACGCCCTGATTGAGTTCCCTTACCCCTCTGGGCAGGGACTGCATGTGGGCCATCCCCGGCCCTATACCGCCCTGGACGTGGTGGCTAGAAAGCGCCGGATGCAGGGCTACAATGTGCTGTATCCCATTGGCTGGGACGCCTTTGGCCTGCCCACCGAAAACTACGCCATCAAAAACCACATTCACCCCGCCGTTGTCACCAAGCAGAATATCGCCCGGTTTAAAAAGCAGATCCAGTCCTTGGGCATCAGCTTTGACTGGAGCCGGGAAATCTCCACCACGGACCCGGAGTATTACAAGTGGACCCAGTGGATTTTCCTTCAGCTGTTCAAGGCCGGGCTGGCCTATAAAAAAGAAATGAACGTGAACTGGTGCACCTCCTGCAAGTGCGTGCTGGCCAACGAGGAAGTGGTCAACGGCGTGTGCGAGCGCTGCGGCAGCGAGGTGGTCCACAAAGTGAAAAGCCAGTGGATGCTGAAAATCACCGAGTACGCCCAGCGGCTGATTGACGACCTGGACCTGGTGGACTATCCCGAGCGGGTGAAAACCCAGCAGAAAAACTGGATCGGCCGCTCCACCGGCGCGGAGGTGGATTTTGAAACGACCGCCGGGGACAAGCTGACCGTGTATACCACCCGGCCCGATACCCTCTACGGCGCCACCTATATGGTGGTGTCCCCGGAGCACCCCTATTTGGAGAAGTGGGCGGACAAGCTGCAAAACCTGGAGGAAATCAAGGCCTACCAGGAGCAGGCTGCCCGCAAGTCCGACTTTGAGCGCACCGAGGTGGCCAAGGAAAAGACCGGCGTCAAGCTCCAGGGCGTGTCCGCCATCAACCCTCTGACCGGCAAAGAGATCCCCATCTTTATCTCCGACTACGTGCTGGTGTCCTACGGCACCGGCGCCATCATGGCCGTGCCTGCCCACGACACCCGTGACTGGGAGTTCGCCAAGAAGTTCGGCCTGCCCATCATCGAGGTGGTCAAGGGCGGCGATGTGGAGAAGGAGGCCTTTACCGACTGCGAAACCGGTATCATGGTCAACTCCGGTATTTTGGATGGCCTGACCGTGGAGGAGGCCAAGAAGCGCATCACCCAGTATCTGGAGGAAAAGGGCATCGGCCACGCCAAGGTCAACTACAAGCTGCGGGACTGGGTGTTCTCCCGCCAGCGGTACTGGGGTGAGCCTATCCCCGTGGTGTACTGCGAGAAATGCGGCTGGGTGCCTCTGCCGGAAAGCCAGCTGCCCTTGACCTTGCCCGAGGTGAAGTCCTACGAGCCTACGGACAACGGGGAGTCCCCCCTGGCCCACATGACCGATTGGGTGAACACCACCTGCCCCCACTGCGGCGGCCCCGCCAAGCGGGAGACCGACACCATGCCCCAGTGGGCCGGCTCCTCCTGGTACTTCCTGCGGTATATGGACCCCCACAACGACCAGGAGTTTGCCTCCCAGGAGGCGCTGAAGTACTGGTCTCCCGTGGACTGGTACAACGGCGGCATGGAGCACACCACCCTGCACCTGCTGTACAGCCGGTTCTGGCACAAGTTCCTCTTCGACCAGGGCCTGGTTCCCACTCCGGAACCCTATGCCAAGCGCACCAGCCACGGCATGATTTTGGGGGAGAACGGGGAGAAGATGAGCAAGTCCCGGGGCAACGTGGTGAACCCCGACGACATTGTCAACGAGTACGGCGCCGACACCATGCGGCTGTACGAGATGTTCATCGGCGACTTTGAGAAGGCCGCTCCCTGGTCCAACGCGGGCATCAAGGGCTGCCGCCGTCTGGTGGAGCGCTACTGGAACCTCCAGGAGATTCTCTGCCAGGAGCAGGGAATCCGCCCCGATATGGAGAGCGATTTCCACAAGGCCATCAAAAAGGTCAGCGAGGACACAGAGGTGCTGAAGTTTAACACCGCCATTGCCGCCCTGATGACCCTGATGAACCAGATCACCGCCAAGGGCAGCGTCACCAAGGAGGAGCTGGCTGTCTACACCCTGCTCTTAAACCCCTTTGCCCCCCACGTCACCGAGGAGGTGTGGGCGGCAAACGCTCTGGGAGAGGGCCTGGTGGCCCAGCAGCCCTGGCCGGAGTTTGACGAGTCCAAGTGTCAGGACGACACGGTGGAGATTGTGGTGCAGGTGCGGGGCAAGGTCCGCGCCCGGCTGAACGTGGCCGCGGACATCTCCAAGGAGGACGCCCTGGCCGCCGCCAAGGCCGATGCCAAGGTTGCCGCCGAGATCGCCGGCAAGGAGCTTGTCAAGGAGATTTACGTCCCCGGCAAGCTGGTGAATTTGGTGGTCAAATAAAGCGCAAGATAGAAGAAGGGCTGCTTCGCCTTTGGCGGGCGGCCCTTTTTGCGGCTCTCATAAAAAAGTAAATCTTTCGCATTTCTTTGGATTTTTCCCGAAACTCCGGGAAATTTTAACAGAAGAGCGATTGACATGCGCCTGGGAATCCGGTATAGTGAAAGGGAAGTAATCTACCGGGAGCTTTCCAGGGATTGCCCCAGGAGGCCCCCAAAAAACAGAAATCTGAAAGCCAAGTGAAAAGAGGTTTTTTTATGAACATCGCAGTTATCGGCGCCAACCACGCCGGCACCGCCGCCATCAACACCATTTTGGACAACTATCCCAACGAGAAGGTCACGGTGTTCGACCAGAACAACAACATCAGCTTTTTGGGCTGCGGCATGGCCCTGTGGATCGGCCGTCAGATCAGCGGTCCCGGCGGGCTGTTTTACGCCTCCGCGGATCAGCTCGCGCAAAAGGGCGCCGTGGTCCATCTGGAGACAGCGGTAAGCTCCATCGATTTTGAGAACAAGGTGATTTACGCCGCCGGAAAGAGCGGGGAAACCCTTCGCCAGCCCTACGACAAGCTGATTCTGGCTACCGGCTCCCTGCCCATCCGGCCCCACATTCCCGGCATGGACCTGGAGAACGTTCAGTTTGTCAAGCTGTTTCAGGATGCGGAGGCCGTGGTGAAAAAGCTCAGCGACCCGGCCATTCAAAGTGTGACCGTGGTAGGCGCCGGCTACATCGGCGTGGAGCTGGCAGAGGCCTTTGTCCGCAACGGCCGGAAATGCCGGCTGATCGACTGCGCCGAAACCTGTCTCTCCGGCTATTATGACCGGGATTTCTGCGGCCGCATGGCCAAAAACCTGGAGGACCACGGGGTGGAGCTGTGCTTTGGCCAGACCGTTACCTCCATCGAGGGGAAGGACGGAAGAGTATGCAGGGCCGTCACCGACAAGGGCAGCTACGACACGGATATGGTGGTGTTTGCCATTGGCTTTCGGCCCAACACCGCCCTGGGCGGAGAGCATCTGGAGCTGCTCAAGGGCGCCTACCGCGTGAACCGCTGTCAGCAGACCAGCGACCCCGACGTGTACGCCGTGGGAGACTGCGCCACCGTCTACAACAACGCCAAGCGCGCGGATGACTACATTGCCCTGGCCACCAACGCGGTGCGCTCCGGCATTTTGGCGGCCCACAACGCCTGCGGCACCCAGTTGGAAGGCCCGGGCGTTCAGGGGTCCAACGGTATTTCCATCTGGGGCCTCAACCTGTTCTCCACCGGCCTGACCTTGCAAAAGGCCAAGGACTGCGGCTTTAACGCCAGATCCACGGAATTTACCGACTGGCAGAAGGCAAGCTTTATCGAGTCCGGCAACACCAAGACCACCTGCCGCATTGTCTACGATGGGGACAGCCGGGAGGTGCTGGGCGCTCAGTTGATTTCCGATTACGATGTATCCATGGGGCTGCATATGTTCTCCCTGGCCATTCAGGAGCATATCACCATTGACAAGCTGAAGCTGCTGGACATCTTCTTCCTGCCCCACTTCAACCAGCCCTACAACTATATCACCATGGCGGCGCTGGGAGCGGAGTGACAGAACAGAAGGGCAAATCCCTTTACACAGAAAAAAAGACCCGCTCTCCCTTTTGGGAGAACGGGTCCGTTTTTTATTCCGGCCGTTTAGATAATGGCCAGCAGAATGAAGTTCAGAATGAACAGAGCGGTGACAACCCAGAGAATGGGATGGACCTTTTTGGCCTCGCCCTTGCAGATCTTCACAATGCAGTAGGTGATAAAGCCGGTGGCAATGCCATAGGAAATGCTGTAACACAAAGCCATGAAGATGCCGGCGAAGAAGGCGGGAACAGCCTCGCTGATGTCGTCCCACTTGATCTCCTTAAAGGAGGAGGTCATCATCACGCCTACCAGCACCAGGGCGGGAGCGGTGGCCGCGGAGGGAATGGCGCTGACAAAGGTGGCCAGGAACGCGCTGAGGGCGAAGCAGATGGCAACCACCACGCTGGTAAGGCCCGTGCGGCCGCCAGCGCCAATGCCAGCGGCGCTCTCCACAAAGGTGGTGGTGTTGGAGGTGCCGAAGATGGCGCCAATGGAGGTGGCGGTGGCGTCAGCGAACAGAGCCTTGTCCATCTTGGAGTGGAACCCGGCCTTGGTCTCCATGGCCTTCTCGTCCTCGTCGGAGAAGATTCCAGTGCGGCGGCCGGTGCCGATGAAGGTGCCAATGGTGTCAAAGGTGTCGGAGATGCTGAAGGCAAAGATGGTAATCAGCACCAGGGGGATCTTGGCGGCGTCGGAGAACAGGGAGGGCAGGCCCTCGGCGGTGAAGATGGCGCCAAAGGTGGTGGGCAGCTGCTGGCAGGCCTCGGTAAAGCTGATGGAGCTGCCCAGAGAGGTGACCTGCATGGGAATGCCAATGATGGCGGTGGCCACAATGCCAATGAGAATGGCGCCCTTCACGTTGCACACCAGCAGCACAATGGTGAGCACCAGGCCAATGATGAACAGCCACAGCACGTTGGAGTTCAGGGTGGCCATGGCGGGTACGCCAGAGTCAAAGTTGACAAAGCCCACGTTCAAAAAGCCAATGTAGGCCACGAAGATGCCAATGCCGCCGCCAATGGCGTTTTGCAGGCTGCGGGGGATGGACTTGATGATGAACTTGCGCAGCTTGGTCACGGTGATGAGGATGTTGATCAAGCCGCAGATGAACACCATCGACAGGGTCTGCTGCCAGGTAAAGCCCAGCCCCAGACAGACCGTGTACACAAAGAACGCGTTCAGGCCCATGCCAGGCGCCTGGGCGTAGGGAACGTTTGCCACCAGGCCCATCACCAGAGTGCCGATGATAGAGGCGATGATGGTGGCCAGGAACACGGCGCCCCAGGGCATCAGCTCTTCCTCCAGGCCGGCGGACCGGCCGCTGAGGGTGTTGGGGTTCACCACAATGATGTAGGCCATGGCGAAGAAGGTCGTAAGGCCCGCCACGATCTCACGGCCAAAGGTGGTGCCGTTTTCCTTCAGTTTGAAGAATTTTTCCATTTGCTCACCTTCCTAAGAATATTACCGCTCAAGCGGCGTGCGGCAGGGTCCTTTCGCAGCCGGCCGTTCTCCGCCCTCCTCCAAAGCCGCACAGGCGGAGAGGCGGCTCCCAAAAACCCTGCCCCGAAGGGCTGGCGCGCGGAACACGCGCCCATAGGACGATTATACTGGGGGAAGAGAAGAATGTCAATGAATGTGAAAGTTCTTTGAACAAATATTGAATAAAAAATTTCCTGGGGATTTTTATGATTTTTTGTCAGCCTCCGGAGAGGGGGCGCCGTGGGCCGCTTTCCATGCCTTGATCTGCTCCAGCCGTTGGGCCGCCCGGGCCTCGCTGCCCTGCTGGGTGGGGTGGTAATAGGTCCGCCCCAAAAGGGAGTCCGGCAGGCACTGCATGGTGGTCAGCTTGTCCTGGGTGCTGTGTGCGTACACATACCCCTCCCCGTAGTGGAGGTCCTTCATCAGCTGGGTGGGGGCGTTGCGGATCATCAGCGGCACCGGCTCCGCCAGCATGTTCTGGGCGTCCCTCTTGGCGGCTTCATAGGCTTTGTACAGGGCGTTGGACTTGGGCGCCAGGGACAGGTACACCACACAGTGGGTCAGGGTGACATTGCACTCGGGCATGCCGATAAAGTGGCAGGCCTGATAGCAGGCCGCGGCAATCTCCAAAGCCCGGGAATCCGCCATGCCCACATCTTCGCTGGCAAAGCGGATCAGCCGACGGGCCACGTACAGGGGGTCTTCCCCGGCCTCCAGCATCCGGGCCAGCCAGTAAACCGCGGCGTCCGGGTCGCTGTTTCGCATGGACTTGTGCAGGGCGGAGATCAGGTTGTAGTGCTCCTCGCCGTTTTTGTCGTAGAGCAGGCTTTTGCGGCTGGTGCACTGTTCCAGAATATCCTGGGTGACCGTCACCGTCTCCCGCTCCCGGCGGCCGTTGAGGACCACCATTTCCAGGGTGCCCAGGGCGGTGCGGGCGTCGCCGTTGGCAAAGCCGGCAATGGCCTCCAGCATCCCATCCTCCAGGCGGATGTCCTGGCCCCCAAAGCCCCGGGGGTCCTTCAGGGCGTTTTCCAGCAGCCGCACCAGGTTTCCCACGGTAAGGGCCTGAAGCACAAACACCTTGCACCGGGACAGCAGAGCGGAGTTCACCTCGAAGGAGGGGTTCTCCGTGGTGGCGCCGATGAGCACAATGCTGCCCTTTTCCACAAAGGGGAGGAAGGCGTCCTGCTGGGCCTTGTTAAACCGGTGGATCTCGTCCACAAAGAGGATGGTCCGCTCTCCCATCAGGCGGTTCTGCTCCGCCTGGGCCATGACGGCCTTGATCTCCTTGATGCCGCTGGTGACGGCGCTGAAATTGATGAAGTTGGATTTTGTTTTCCCGGCGATGATCCGGGCCAGGGTGGTTTTTCCCACCCCGGGCGGCCCCCAGAAGATCATGGAGGAGACCCGGTCCTGGTCGATGAGCTGGCGCAGCACCTTGCCCTCTCCCAGCAGGTGCTCCTGGCCCACAAACTCCTCCAGGGTGCGGGGGCGCATCCGAGTGGCCAGGGGGATGTCCCGGGGGTCCTCCCGCTCAAAGAAAGACTGCTGTTTCACCGCGATTTCCTGCCTCCTTCTTTCTCGTCCACGGCCCGGCACACCCAGGCCAACGCTTTTTTCCACCGGGCGTCCACGCTTTTTCCGTGGCCGCCTTTGTTCCATTCCAGCACCGTGTGGATGCCCGCCTGTTCGTAAAGGGCGTAAGTCCGGCGGGTGCAGTCCCCCACGGCGCGGAGCAGGGCAGGCCCGCCAAATTCCTCCCGGTCCCCCAGAGACAGGTAGATCCGCTCTCCCGGCCGGGGCGGATGGCTTTTCAGATAGTCCAGCCATCCCGGATACCACAAAGACCCGGACAGGGACCCGGCCGTCTGAAAGGCCCCGCTCTGGGCCTGGCCCCACAGGGCGAACAGCCCGCCCAGGGAATACCCCAGAATGGCCCTGTCCTCCCGCCGGGGGCTGGCGGACCAGGCTGTTTCCAGGGTGGGCAGGGCGGTTTCCGTGAGAAACCGAAGGTACGCCGCCCCCTCCCCGGAAAAGACTTCCCCCTCCCGGACGCCGGGTGCGGGCCAGGGGGTGAAGTCCCGGTCCCCGTCCCCCTGGGCGGAGAACAGCAGAACCGGCGGCAGCTCTTGGGCGAAAAGGGGCAGCTTGTCCCCCAGGCTCCAGCCGCACAGCACCGCCAGGGGGAAGGGGCCTTGCCCCTGGGGGACAAAGCAGGCGCAGGGCCTGCCCTCTAACGTAAAGCGATGGAGCTTTCCCTTCATGGCTGCTCCCTCCCTGTGCCGGGCTGGCCGGAGGCCCCCCGCTTTTGATACTCCCGGGGGGACAGCCTCATCCGGGAGCGGAACACCTTGGAAAAATAGGCCGGGTTGGAGAAGCCCACCTGAGACGCCACCTCCGCCACCGTAGCGGCTCCCTCTTCCAGCAGGGGCAGGCTGCGGCCAACCCGGTAGTCCAGCAGGTACTCGAACAGGGACTGGCGCATCTGCCGCTTGAAAAACCGGCAGCACTCGCTTTTGCACAGGCCCACCTGCCGGGCCACGTCCTCCAGGGTGATTTTCTCCCCGTAGTTTTCGTGGAGATAGGAGAGAATTACCCGCAGCCGCTGGAGCTTTTCCGGGTCCAGAGAGCCTTCCCCCTGGGCCTCCCGATGGCGGTACAGCTCCCCCCAGATGCCCAGCAGCAGCCGCTGCACCTCCAGCTCGTAGGTTTCCGGCCGCTTTTGAGACAGCCGGTAGATCTGGTCCAAAGCGTCCAGCACCCGGCGCTGCCAGCTCTCCTCTGGGGAAAGCCCCAGGGAGGGCGCCGCCCCCACCAGAGCCGCCACATATTTCCGTCCAATGACGCAGCCCTCAAACCCCGCCAGCAGCCGGGGGTGGAAGGTGAGGGACACATAGTCGCAGTCGCTGTCCTCCACCCGGCAGCCAGAGTGGAGGGCGTCGGCGTTGCAGAACAGGCCCTCTCCCGCCCGAAGCAGATACCGGCTGTCGTTCACCCGGTAATCGATCTGTCCCGAAAGAATCAGGGTCAGCTCTACCTCGTCGTGCCAGTGCCAGGGGAAGGACCCCGTGCCGTAGGAGGAGAGCCGCTTCCGGCTGATGTTCACCGGGAACTCAAAGGTGCCGTGGCTTTTCAGCTCCCGTTTTTCCTCGTTGACTAAAAGCTCCATAAAAACCTCAATATAAGAAAAGAAAAAGCCAATATCCTTGTTGTTTTTTGCGGTCTATACTCATTATAATAGTCTCAAAGGCAGAAAGCAACCTGCCGGAACACGATTTTACAGGAGGTAAGGCGGCATGGCGGTTTTGGTACTGGGCGGAGCCGGCTACATCGGCTCCCACACGGCTTACGAGCTGATCGACAGCGGCGCGGAGGTGGTCATCGCGGACAACCTGGAAACAGGCCACAGAGAGGCGGTCCATCCCCAGGCGCGGTTCTATCAGGGGGACATTCGGGACAGAGCGTTTTTGGACGGCCTGTTTGAGAAGGAGCGCATTGACTGTGTCATTCACTTCGCGGCAAACTCCCTGGTGGGGGAGAGCATGGTAAAGCCCCTGAAGTATTACGACAACAACCTGTGCGGCACCAAGGTGCTGCTGGAGTCTATGGTGGCCCACGGGGTGGACAAGATTGTGTTCTCCTCCACCGCCGCCACCTACGGCGAGCCGGAGAACATCCCCATTCTGGAGACAGACCCCACCCATCCCACCAACACCTATGGGGAGACCAAGCTCTCGATGGAGCGGATGTTCCACTGGGTGGGCCAGGCCCACGGCCTGCGGTATGTGAGCCTGCGGTACTTCAACGCCTGCGGCGCCCACAAATCCGGCCAGATCGGCGAGGCCCACAGCCCGGAGACCCACCTGATCCCCCTGATCCTCCAGGTGCCCCTGGGCCAGCGGGAGCATGTGGGCATCTTCGGCACGGACTACGACACCCGGGACGGCACCTGCGTGCGGGACTACATCCACGTCACGGATTTGGCCCAGGCCCACATTCTGGCCATGAAATACCTGCAAAACGGCGGGGAGAGCAGCATCTTCAACCTGGGCAACGGCGTGGGCTTCACCGTGAAGGAGGTCATCGACACCGCCCGGAAGGTGACGGGCCATCCCATCCCCGCGGTGGAAGAGCCTCGCCGGGCTGGGGACCCTGCCCAGCTGGTGGCAAGCAGCGAGAAGGCCAAGCAGGTCCTGGGCTGGAAGCCCCAGTACGACGACCTGGAGACCATTATCCAGAGCGCCTGGAAGTGGCACGAGAGCCATCCCAACGGCTACGGCGGGTGCTCCCGTTGAGCAGTAAACAGCGGAAGCTGTTTACAAGGAGAATGTCTTGGAGATTTTTAAAATCTCCATCCCGCTGGTGCGTGGCCGCACGGGCCAAGTCGCGGGACGGGCCGTAAAGCGGCCCGGGCAGTGTCCGGGCCGTTAGCTCGCTTGCGCGGGAGGGGCCGTTTGCTGCGGGAAAGAAGCTGGAAAGGTCCCAGCGAAACCACCGGCGCGGACGTGCATTGACTTCTCGATCAAGCGCGGCGTTTCGCCGCCGCTCCGTGGCGCGAATTGCCCCGTGCGGGCACGCACCGCGGGCGTGCGTTATCGTTCCGCACAAGCGCGGCCATAGCCACCGCTCCAGGGCGCGAATTGGCCAGTCTGGCCACAGACCCCCCTCCAAAAAATGGAGGGGGGATTTGTTTTTTTGCTGAATTTTCTAACGGCTTTCTTACATTTCTTGTATTCTTTTTCGAAATATGCTAGGATGGGTTTACAAGGAGAAGGGAGGTTTTCCATGACCTGGAACGTCTTGAAATGGGTGGCCATCGCGGCCATGCTCATCGACCACACGGCGGCGGTGATGGGAGGGCTGTTCCCCTTCTCTTGGTACGACCCCATGCGGGCCGTGGGCCGGATGGCCTTTCCCATCTTCGCCTACGGCATCGCCCAGGGGTGCGTGTACACCCACAGCGCCCGGCGCTACCTGGGGCGGCTGCTGCTTTTCGCCGTCCTCTCCGAGATTCCCTACCGCCTGGCCCTGAGGGCCGGTTCCCCGGCCTTTGGCCTTTTCAATGTGTTCTTCACCCTGCTGGCCGGGGCCGCCTGCTGCCAGATCGTCAAATTTTGCAAGAACAAGGGCAGACGCTGGGCCTGGGCGGCGGTGGCGCCCGTGGGGGCCATCGTCCTGCTGTGCGAGATTTTGGGCACGGACTACGGCGGCTTTGGGGTGCTGTGCGTGCTGCTGCCCTACCTGTTCTTTGAGAGCAAGCCCGCCCGCATCATCGCCCTGGGCTCGGTGGTGGCCTTCTACTACATTGTGGTGAACAACTTCGGCGGGTTTTCCTCTCCCCTGTGGTGGGTGGGCAACCCGGCCCAGTTCTGGTACATGGCCCGGCAGACGGTGTTCGCCCTGGCCGGGGTGGGACTGGCGGCGCTTTACAACGGCCAGCCCGGCTCCAAGAGGGGCAAGTGGTTCTTCTATGTGTTTTACCCCGCCCACCTGCTGGCGCTGTGGCTGCTCCGCGCCGCAGCCGATTTGACCATCTTCTATTTAGAGGGGGGATTTTCATGAAAAAGAAGCCCTTTGTAATCTCCGCCTGTATGGCGGGCGGGCTGCTGGTCCTTTGCCTGGGGGCCTATGGCCTGCTGAGCTGGTTCGGCTCGCCGCTCATCCCCGGCAGCCTGGAGCGCCGCTGTGCCAGGGAGGTCTCCGACCACGGGGAGGAGCTGGCCGCTTTTGCCCAGACCTGCCTGGAAACCGGCGAGGCCCCGAAGGAGCTTCCCCTGCCCGGCCTGGTGCGCCAGGCGGACCTGTGGGACGGCTTTGTGGAGTTCACCTGCGGCGGCTGGGGGCTGGGCTCCTCCACCAGCTATTACGGGGTGTACTACTCTCCCAGCGGCCCTCAGCCCTTCCAGGGGGCGGGAGTGGAGCTGACCCCCCAGGAGGACGGCTGGGCCTGGCAGGGAGAGGGAGACAACCAGGGCTTTACCAGGCCCCTGGGCGGGGACTTCTACTATTTCGAGGCCCATTTTTAAGGGGGTGAACTTCCATGAGGAAAAAAGCGGCGGCCTTTTTGTTGTGTGTGGCGGTGCTGCTGGGCGCCTGCCTCCTTCTGCGGGTGGGCGGGGCCGCTTGGAAGAACAGCCAGCTGGAGGCGGGCTTTACGCCCAGCCCACGGTTTTCAGACTACCGGGACGGCGTCCCGATGGAGGCGATGGACGTCAGCCAATACCAAGTGGCTTTGTCGGTAATCACTAACCCCGTGTATAGGGTGTACTACTTCACGTGCAGCCAGGATATTTCCTATTATGCGGCACCCGGCGGGGAGCCGGTTTACACCATCCCGGCGGGAACGGAGCTGGCTTGGAGCTATGGGGATTTCCTCATGGACACCTATCCCACATACTGGAAGGGCTGGCGATGGGGGACTGTATTCCCCCTCTCCGGGGAGGAAACGCCCCAGGGCTATTTTTTCGTTCCCATCTCCGCCTTGGAAGGGCTTGTGCGGGACTTTTACAATGCCACCCCCTCGGTGGAGGAGGTGCGTATCCAGCGGGGCCTTTCCAGAAAGGAAGTGCGGGACGGCCTGCTGCTGCGGGTGGATGAAATCTTCTACCGGCGGGGCGTGTGTGTTTCCCCAGATTTGCGCGCTCCCCTGTGGGGCTGGGACTGTACCCTCCTGGCAGGGGGCTGCGCCCTGGCGGCCGGCGCTTGGGCGGCTGTCCTGCGCAGAAGAAAAATGAGAAAGGAGAACTGATATGTTTGCAATAATTTTCAACATGGAACTTATCAGCATCGTACTGGGCCTGGGGGCGATGGCCCTGCCGGTGGTGTGCATGGCCCGCCGGGGGAAGCCGGGGTCCTGGGCTGCTGGCAGCTTTTTCCTCACCGCGCTGGCGGCGGCCTTTCAGTTGTACATTCTCAGCCGCCACGCGCGACTGGAACACACCGCCACTCTTCTGGACACCTCCAACGCCCGGTTTCTGGCGGCGATGGTTTTGCTGGTGTGCACAGCGGCGCTGAACTTGGCCGCCTTTCTTCTGGCCCGGCGGCGCGCGCACAAATAGAAAAAGGGCTTCCCGCAAAGGCAGCCCCTTTCCCTGTTCACGAGAGGTTCCTCAGCACCGCCGCCAGCTCTTGGCGGGTGACGTTGCTCTGGGGCCGGAAACTGCCGTCCGCGTCGCCGTTCATCAGGCCCTCTTTCTGGACAAATTCCACCGCGTCCTTTGCCCAGGAGGATACAGGCTTTGCCGCCAGCTCCTGGAAATAGGCCTCGATCTCTTCTCGCGCCGCCGCTTTGGCGATGGCTTTCACTTGGGTTTCAGTCAACTCTTTTTCCTCCTCTGGTTCGGGTTCCGGCTTGGTTTCGCCGTTCATGGCCTTGATCATGCTGGGGTAATCCTTATAGGCCCAGTTGCCGTCAAAGTTGCGGCCGCCGATCACCCAGCTGTCGGTGTACTGCCACATGCCATAGGGGCCGTCGTACTGGCACTCCTTGTAGTATTGGGCCACCCATTTGTCATACTTGTCGAAAACGGGGCTGGTCAGGTAATTCTGCCACCAGCTGGTGCTGGCGTACACGCCCACATACAGGCCCGCTGCCTCCATTGTCTCACAGAAGCCCTCCGCCGCTCCGGGAAGGTCTCCCCCCAGGGTGGAGTTTGCCTCCATGTCAAACCACACTCCGTACAGGGGCTTGCGTCCGTTCAGCAAGCGCAGCATGTGCTTGGCCTCGCTGATACCCCCGTTGCGGGTGGTGGCGTAGGAAAAGTGATAGGCTCCCCAGGGAATCCCGGCGGCGTCCAGCAGCTTTATATTGGACGCGAAACCGCTGTCCTGCTGGCCCGGGTAGTCCGAGCCGAAGCCCGTCTTGCAGATGACAAACTCCACCCCCGCTGCCTTCAGGTCCGCCGCTGTGCAGGGGGCGATAGGGCCGGAGATGTCCACGCCTTTTCGTTTCACACTGATTCTCCTTCCTGTTTTTTTCTTTGGGTTTCCCCAGGGAACAGGGTAGCCGCTGGGGGCGCTGGAAGGGCTGGCGGCGCTGAGTTTTTTCCAGGCTCTTGACGGGAGGGAAAAAATCCTGTAAACTTAACAGGAAAAGGGTCTCAGGAAGAGGCCTGCTGCCCAGAAGGGCGGAGCGTCCAGTTTTTATCCGAAGAAATGAGAAGTTTGCAGGAAGCAGATCGGGCGGGCCGAAGCGCGCCGGGTTTGGTTCCTTTGTTTTTATGGAGAGATCAGATGGAGCTGCGAGAGTTTTTTCACCAGTGTCCCCAGGCGGCGCTGGGCTTTTCCGGCGGGGTGGATTCCGCCTATCTGCTGTACGCCGCCCTGGAAAACGGCGCCCAGGTCCGGCCCTACTTTGTCAAGACGGCCTTTCAGCCCCAGTTTGAGCTGGAGGACGCCCGCCGCCTCTGCGCCCAGCTGGGGGTAGAGCTGACCGTGCTGGAGCTGGACATTCTGGCTGTCCCCCGGGTGGGGGAGAATCCGCCGGACCGGTGCTATTTCTGCAAGCGGGCGCTGTTCGGCGCTTTGCGGGAGCGGGCCTTGGCCGACGGCTTTTCCGTTTTGATAGACGGCACCAACGCCTCGGACGACGCGGGGGACCGGCCCGGCATGCGGGCCTTGGGAGAGCTTTCCGTCCGCTCGCCCCTGCGGGAGTGCGGCATCACCAAGGCCCAGGTGCGCCGGCTTTCCAAGGAGGCGGGGCTGTTCACCTGGGACAAGCCCGCCTACGCCTGCCTTGCCACCAGAATCCCCACGGGACAGGCCGTCACAGGGGAGCTTCTCCAAAGGGTGGAGGCGGCGGAGGACGCCCTGTTTGCCCTGGGCTTCCGGGACCTGCGGGTGAGGGTGTTCCACAACGCCGCCCGGCTGCAGCTGCCGGGAGACCAGCTGGAGGGGGCCGTCCACCGGCGGGAGGAAATCCTCCAGGCCCTGGCTCCCTGGTTTGACACTGTGCTGCTGGATATGAAAGAGAGGCGGGTGCTCCCGCTGAGCAATTCGCGCCAAGGGGCGGCGGCTAAACGCCGCGCCTGATCGAACCGATACCTCACGTCCGCGGGGGGTGATTTTGCTGGGATTTTTCCAGCTTCTTTCCCGCAGCAAACGGCCCCTCCCGCGCAAGCGAGCTGACGTCTCGATAATTGTCCGGGCGCCTTCCGCGCCCGTCCCGCGGCCCAGTGCCTGGGCTGTCGATTCGCGCCTTGGAGCGGCGGCTTGCGCCGCGCTTGATCGAGAGGCGAAAGCACGTCCGCGGGGGGTGGTTTTGCTGGGATTTTTCCAGCTTCTTTCCCGCAGCAAACGGCCCCTCTCGCGCAAGCGAGCTGACGTTTCGATTACTGCCCGCGCGCCAGTGCGCGCGCCCTGCGGCCCAGTGCCTGGGCTGTCGATTCGCGCCTTGGAGCGGCGAGCTGACGCTCGCGCCTGATCGAGAGGGAAAAACACGTCCGCGCCAGTGGTTTCGCTGTGACCTTCGCCGCAGAGCCGCAGGCGCGGAAAGCGGGTTTGCGCACTGTACCAGGCGTTTCCTGCCGCGCAAGCGAGCTGACGTTTCGATAATTGCCCGGGCGCCTTCCGCGCCCGTCCCGCGAAGAAAAGTTCTTTGCCAAGCTTTCTTACAAGAAAGCGGGGAGAAAAGGAGTGGAAAAAAAGAATGGACCAACAGGAAATCCGGGCTATTCTGGAGCAGGTGGCCCAGGGAAAGCGCACGGTGGACGAGGCCGTGCTCGCCCTGAAAATGGAGCCGTTTACCGAGCTGGGCTTCGCCAAGGTGGATAACCACCGGGGCTTGCGCCAGGGCGCGGCGGAGGTGATCTACGGCGCGGGGAAAACGCCCCAGCAGATTCGGGACATCGCGGCCTCCATGCGGCAGACCGGGGAAAAGGCCATTTTAATCACCCGCATGTCGGAGGAGGCGGCGCAGGTGGTGGGCGCCAGCCTGCCCCTGGACTATCACCCCATCGGCCGGGTGGGGATTGTGGGAGACATGCCCGCCCCCACCGGAAAGGGGACCATTGTGGTGGCCACCGGCGGCACCAGCGATATGCCTGTGGCGGAGGAGGCCGCTCTCACCGCCCAGGTGCTGGGCAACCAGGTCACCCGGCTTTACGACGTGGGGGTGGCGGGCTTGCACCGCACCCTGTCCCATCTGGAGGACATTATGAGCGCCCGGGTCATCATCGCCATCGCGGGCATGGAGGGGGCCTTGGCCAGCGTCATCGGGGGCCTTTCTGACTGCCCGGTAATCGCCGTGCCCACCAGCGTGGGCTATGGGGCGGCCTTTGGAGGCCTGGCGGCTCTGCTGTCCATGCTGAACTCCTGCGCCAGCGGCGTCAGCGTGGTGAACATCGACAACGGCTTTGGCGCCGGGTATCTGGCCAGTATGATCAATCATCTGTGAAAACGACGCCGTAGGCGGGGAGAAGTTTTCGGTGTACGTCCGCAGGACGTACTTGCCTTCTTTCAAAAGGCTTGCAGGGTGCGTGGCCGCACGGGCCAATTCGCGCCACGGAGCGGCGGCTTACGCCGCGCTTGATCGAGAGGATAGTACACGTCCGCGCCGTTGGTTTCGCTGTGCCCTTTCCGGCCTTGCCGCAGGCAAGAAGCCGGCATGCTCAGTCCGAGCACGGACCGTCCGCTCCAGCGGCTATCTGCTTCGCAGCGTGCGCCGCTTACGCTGGTTTTCTCCATGCGCTGCGCGCATTTTAAGGTCGCGGTTTTCTTGAAAGAAAGCCGCCTAAAGAACTTTTATCCGCCTTCGCGCCTACGGCACTCCGGCGCAAATTTCTATAAGGAGCATCATTATGAAAACACTGTATTTGGAATGCAACATGGGCGCTGCCGGCGACATGCTGGCCGCCGCCCTGCTGGAGCTTCATCCCCAGCCGGAGGAGTTTGTCCGGCGCATGAACAGCCTGGGCATCCCCGGGGTGGAGTTCTCCGCCCAGCCCGCGGTAAAGTGCGGCATCACCGGCACCCATGTGTCTGTCACCGTCCACGGGGAGGAGGAGGAAAGCCAGGATGTGCACCTCCACCACCACGACCACCATCATGACCACGAACACTCCCACGACCATGACCACGACCATCACGACCACGACCATCACGACCATGACCACGGCCACGGCCATCACCACCACGCGGGGATGGGGGACATCCGGCACATTCTCTCCCACCTGGACATTCCCCAGGACGTGCGGGAGGACGCGGAGGAGGTCTACGAGCTGATCGCCCTGGCGGAGAGCCACGCCCACGGCCGTCCTGTGGAGGAAATCCACTTTCACGAGGTGGGCGCCCTGGACGCCGTGGCCGACGTGGTGGCTGTGTGCTGGCTGATCCACGATCTGGCCCCAGAGCAGATTTTGGCCTCGCCCATCCATGTGGGCTGGGGCCAGGTGCGCTGCGCCCACGGCATTCTGCCGGTGCCCGCCCCTGCCACGGCCCACATTCTCCGGGACGTGCCTACCTATGGCGGCAGCGTGGAGGGAGAGCTGTGCACCCCCACCGGCGCGGCGCTTCTCAAGCACTTTGCCCAGAGCTTTGGCCCCTCTCCGGTGATGCGGGTGGAGAAGATCGGCTATGGCATGGGCAAGAAGGACTTTGAGGCCGCCAACTGCCTGCGGGCTATGCTGGGACAAACCCAGGAGGGCCGGGAGACCATTGCCCAGCTGTGCTGCAACCTGGACGACATGACCCCCGAAGCCCTGGGCTTTGTCCAGGAGCGGCTGTGGGAGGCCGGCGCCCTGGATGTGACCACCACCCCCGTGGGCATGAAGAAGAACCGTCCCGGGGTGCTGCTGACCTGCATGTGCCGCCTGGAGGACCGGGAAAGGCTGGTGTCCCTGCTGTTCCGGCACACCACCACCCTGGGAATCCGGGAGTCTCAGTGCAGCCGGTACACCCTGTCCCGCTCCCAGAGGAGCCTGGAGACCCCCTGGGGACCTGTGCGGATCAAAACCTCCGCCGGCTGGGGCGTCACCCGGGAAAAGCCCGAGTATGAGGACCTGGCCAAAATCGCCCGGGATCAGGACCTGCCCTTGGACAAGGTGAGGGAGCTGCTCCCCAAGGATTGACAGCTTTCAGAGGGCGCGCCGCCCCGGGATGGGAGGCGCGTCTTTTTGTGGGACCGTGTGAAAATTCCGCAGCTTTTTGTGGGAATCCCGCTAGTCAGGCCGGGGGGAGTTCTGCTATAATAGTCCGGAAAAATCTCGTTTTCAGGAGGAAGAGTCCCATGCAAAACGAATCTACCCCCCGCCAGTGGCGCCACACCCAATACGCCAGCTATCTGGGCTACATCACCCAGGCCATTGTGAACAACCTGGCGCCCCTGCTGTTTTTGATTTTTCAGGAGGTGTACCAGATCCCCCTGGAGAAGATCACCCTGCTGGTCACGGTGAACTTCTGCGTCCAGCTGGCGGTGGACATGATCTCCGCCCGGTTTGTGGACAAGATCGGCTACCGGCCCTGCATTGTGGCGGCCCACCTGTTCGCCGCGGCGGGCCTGGCGGGGCTGGGTCTGCTGCCCCGGCTGCTGCCGGACCCCTATGCCGGGCTGCTGCTGGCGGTGGTGCTTTACGCCATCGGCGGCGGGCTGATCGAGGTGCTGGTCAGCCCCATTGTGGAGGCCTGCCCCACAGAGAACAAGGCCTCTGTCATGAGCCTGCTCCACTCCTTTTACTGCTGGGGCAGCGTGGGGGTCATCCTGCTGTCCACCCTGTTTCTGGGGGTGTTCGGCAAGGGGAGCTGGCCGGCGCTGGCCCTGGCATGGGCCATTCTGCCCCTGGCAAACGCCCTGTGGTTTACCCGGGTCCCCATTGCCCGCTTGACAGAGGAGGGGGAAGGCCTGCCCATCCGCAAGCTGTTCACCAGCAGGCTCTTTTGGATTTTCGCCGCCCTGATGTTCGCCGCCGGCGCCTGCGAGCTTTCCATGAGCCAGTGGGCCTCGGCCTTCGCGGAAAGCGGCCTGGGAGTCTCCAAAACCGTGGGGGACCTGGCCGGCCCCTGCTTCTTCGCGGCGCTGATGGGCCTCTCCCGGGTGATCTACGCCAAGTTCGGCGACAGGCTGAACCTGCTTAACGCCCAGCTGCTCAGCGGGGTTCTGTGCGCGGGGGGCTATCTGCTGGCGGCTCTGTCAACCGTTCCGCTGGCGGCTCTGCTGGGCTGCGGCCTGTGCGGGTTTTCCGTGGGCATTCTGTGGCCCGGCACCTTCAGCGTGGCGGCCCGGCACCTGCCCGCCGGCGGCACGGCCATGTTCGCCCTGCTGGCCCTGTTTGGGGACCTGGGCTGCTCCGGCGGTCCCACCCTGGTGGGGATGGTCTCCGGCGCGGCGGGGGGCAGCCTGAAAACCGGCCTGCTGTTCGCGGTGGTGTTCCCGGTGTTTTTGATGGGGGCGGTGCTGGTGTGCAAGGCGGTTTTGGCCCGGACCGGCTCCCAAGGGGGGAAAACAAACTAAGCCGGCCCGCACCGGGCTGGCCAAGGCGGGGGAGTCTCCTCCGCCTTTTTCCTTTGGGCGGGGCTGGCAAAAGCGCCAGGCTTTCGGGAGATAGGAAAAACTAATTAGTGCATTCTAACTTTTTCTTCCAAGTCTCTTGACAAATGGAGCCGGGAGGACTAAACTAAAGGCGTACCAGGGGTTAGAAGATTCTAACCCCTCCCATTCGCCAGAGGGGTTAGAAAATTCTAACCACCCTGGCCGCAAGGAGGAATCGCTCTATGATGCCACTGGCATTGGCAAAGCCCGGAGAGACCTTCACCATTGGGAAAATCACCGGGAAGGACCAGATACGGCAGCACCTGGCCGAGCTTGGCTTTGTGGTGGACGGCCGGGTCACCGTGGTCAGCGAGATGGGCGGCAGCCTGATTCTCCAGGTGAAGGACAGCCGGATTGCCCTGGACAAGAGCATGGCCGGCCGTATCCTGGTTTGAACTGTATCGATCTTTTAGAAAGGAGAGGGAACATGAGAACACTGCGCGATGCAAAGGTGGGCGATACCGTCAAGGTGGTAAAGCTTCACGGAGAGGGCGCCACAAAGCGCCGCATTATGGACATGGGCATTACCAAGGGCGTGGAGCTTCATGTGCGGAAGGTGGCTCCCCTGGGAGACCCAATGGAGCTGAACCTGCGGGGGTATGAGCTGTCTGTCCGAAAGGCCGACGCCGAAATGATTGAGATCGCCTGAGGGGGCAAGCCCCCCTTTTTTGTCAAGGAGTTAGCTGTTTCTAAGTGAAGGAAGGGAGTCTGACAATGGAAATCAAAATCGCGCTGGCGGGCAACCCGAACTGCGGGAAAACCACCCTGTTCAATGCCCTGACCGGCTCCAGCCAATATGTGGGCAACTGGCCCGGCGTTACGGTGGAGAAGAAGGAGGGACGCCTGAAGGGGAACAAGGACGTGGTCATCCAGGACCTGCCCGGCATCTATTCCCTGTCCCCCTACACCCTGGAGGAAGTGGTGGCCAGAAGCTATCTGGTAAACGAGAAGCCCGACGCCATCCTGAACATTGTGGACGGCACCAACATCGAGCGCAACCTGTACCTGACCACCCAGCTCATCGAGCTGGGCATCCCGGTAGTGGTTGCCGTGAACATGATCGACCTGGTGCGCAAAAACGGGGACAAGATCGACTTAAAGCGCCTGGGAGAAGCCCTGGGCTGCGACGTGGTGGAGATGAGCGCCCTGAAAAACGAGGGCGGCATGGAGGCCGCCCAGCGCTGTGTGCGGGCCGCCCAAAGCGCCAAGGGAAAGACCGAAGAGGAGCTGCCCCATGTGTTCACCGGCAGCGTGGAGCACGCTATTGCCCACATCGAGGAGTCCATTGCCGGAAAGGTGGACGCCCGCAACCTGCGGTGGTACGCCATCAAGGTGTTCGAGCGGGACGAGAAGGTGCTGGCGGACCTGAACCTGGACGCCAGCCTGAAAAAGCACCTGGAGGAGCACATTCAGGACTGCGAGAAGGAGCTGGACGACGACGCCGAGAGCATCATCACCAACCAGCGCTACGCCTACATCAACAAGGTGGTGGACAAAGCCGTGAAGAAAAAGGCCGCCCTCCACAGCCTGTCCACCTCGGATAAGATTGACAAAATCGTCACCAACCGGGTGCTGGCCCTGCCCATTTTCGCCCTGGTGATGGTGGTGGTGTACTGGATCGCGATGGGACCCTTCGGCACCTTCCTGACCGACTGGACCAACGACGTGCTGGGCGGCGCCTGGCTGACAGAAGGCTCCCGCTTGCTGCTGGAGAGCTGGGGTACGGCTGATTGGCTGACGGGCCTGGTCTCCGACGGCATTGTGGCCGGTGTGGGCGCGGTGCTGGGCTTTGTGCCCCAGATGCTGGTGCTGTTTTTGATGCTCTCCATTTTGGAGGACATTGGCTACATGGCCCGGGTGGCCTTTATCATGGACCGGATTTTCCGGAAGTTCGGCCTTTCCGGCAAGAGCTTCATCCCCATGCTCATCGGCTCCGGCTGCGGCGTGCCGGGGGTGATGGCCTCCCGCACCATTGAGAACGAGCGGGACCGCCGCATGACCATTATGACCACCACCTTTGTGCCCTGCGGGGCGAAGATGCCCATTGTGGGCCTGTTCGCCGGGGCCCTGTTCGGGGGCAGCGGCTGGGTGGCCGTGTCCGCCTACTTCATCGGCATTGGGGCCATCATCCTCTCGGGCATCATCCTGAAAAAGACCAAGATGTTCGCCGGGGACCCGGCGCCCTTTGTCATGGAGCTGCCTGCCTACCATGTGCCTGCCGCGGTCAACGTGCTCCGGGCCACCTGGGAGCGGGGCTGGTCCTTCATCAAGCGGGCGGGCACGGTGATTCTGGCTTCCACCATTGTGCTGTGGTTCCTCCAGGGCTTCGGCTTTGTGGACGGCCAGTTCGGCATGGTGGAGGACAACAACAGCTCCATCCTGGCGGCGATTGGCAGCGCCATCTGCGTCATTTTCGCTCCCCTGGGCTTTGGGGACTGGCAGTCCACGGTGGCGGTGTTCACCGGTCTGATTGCCAAGGAGAACGTGGTGGCCACCTTTGGCGTAGTGCTGGGCGTGGGCGCTGATCTGGCGGAGGACGACGCGGCCCTGCAGGCTGCTGTGGGCGCGTTCTACACTCCCCTGGCGGCATACAGCTTTATGATTTTCAACCTGCTGTGCGCTCCCTGCTTCGCGGCGATGGGCGCCATCAAGCGGGAGATGAACAACTGGAAATGGACCCTGGGCGCCATTGGCTACATGTGCGGCCTGGCCTATGTGGTCTCCTTCATCGTGTACCAGATCGGCTCCCTGTTTGTGGGCGGCGGCTTCGGCGTTGGCACGGTGATCGCCATCCTGGCTGTGATTGCCATCATCTACCTGTTAGTTAGGCGGAGTGCCTCCGCTGTCGATTCGCGCCACGGGGCGGCGGCTGAGGGCCGCGCCTGATCGAGCCGATGCCTCACGTCCGCGGCGCTGGCTTTGCTGAGACCTTTCCGCCCTTGCGGAACGCAAGAGGGCGGCTTGGCCCGTGCGGCCACGCACCGCCGGAGGCGGAGAAAAGTTTCGTCCACCTTTTCAAAGGTGGCAGGGTGTGGGACGGCGTCCCACGACCTTAGTCGCCTTCGGCAAACGCAGGAAAATAGAAAAACAGTCCAGTGGACTGTTTTCCGTAAGAAACCCCCGTCAGGGGTTTCTTGATGGCATCGAAGATGCCACGAGGACCTCCGCGAGCCAGCCTACCCTGCCCGCGAAAGCGTGCGCCGCCCTTTGGCGCAAGCGTGCGGGAAGGGCAACCGCAGAGTTGGGCGGAGGTTTCAGGCTTTCTGCCTTACCGGCCGCTTCAGCGGCTATCTGCTTCGCAGCGTGCGCCGCTTACGCTGCTTTTTCTCCCCGGCTGCGCCGGTACAGGCCGTAAGGCTCCGCCTTACCAACCGCAAGTTTTTTGAAAAAAACTTGACTAAAAACTTTCCGCGCTTCGCGTGTCATCCATTCCATCAAGATTGAAAGGCGGTAAAACTATGCTACCTACCATCCTCATCGGCCTGCTTGTGGCGGCGGTGTTCTTTGCCATTGTGGGCAAGGGTATCTACAACCGCAGGCACCACAAGGGCGGCTGCTCCGCCTGCGGAGGCAGTTGCGGGGGCTGCCGCGGCTGCGGGGTCACCGTGACCAAAACTCCCCAGGAGTAACACCTCCCTCCGCTTCCAAGCGGTTGTGATTCTCTCTCTTATAGAAAGCGCCGGTCCTCCCAGGGGGCCGGTGCTTTTTTGTCCCCCGGGAGGAAGCTGGAAAAAATCCCGTTTTCCCCTGGAAATTTTCAGGGAAACTGCTATACTAGGTTTGTATGGATTCGCCGCGCTTGTGCCGCGGCACTTTAGGGAGGTATTGTCTTATGATGCAAGTAGGCGCTCAGCTGTTCACCCTGCGGGACTACACCCAGACCGCCAAGGACCTGGATTTCTCCTTGGGCCAGGTGGCCCAGATGGGCTACAAGGCCGTGCAGATTTCCGCGGTGGGTCCCATCCCCGCCGGACAGCTTCGGGAGCTGTGCGACAAGCACGGCCTGAAGATCGTCCTCACCCACTGGAACCCGGACCGGATTTTAAACGACACCGAGGCCGTCATTGAGGAGCACAACGTGATGGGCTGCGACTACATCGGCCTGGGCATGATGCCCAAGAAATACTGCGCGCCGGAGTGGCTGTCCCACTTCGCGGAGGATTTCAAGGAGCCTGCCAGGAAGATCGCGGCGGCGGGCAAGCTTTTGATGTACCACAACCACAACATCGAGTTTCAGCGTTTTGGCGGCAAGCTGGTGATAGACACCCTGCTGGAGAGCTTTGCCCCAGAGGAGCTGGGCTTCACCCTGGACACCTACTGGGTGCAGATGGGGGGCGCGGACGTGTGCGGCTGGATTGAGAAGCTTTCGGGGCGGATCCCCTGCGTCCACCTAAAGGACATGGCGGTGAAGGGGTGGGACCCCATCATGGCGCCGGTGGGAGAGGGCAACCTGCCCTGGGAGAAGATTCTGGGGGCCTTTGAGAAGGCGGGGGCCAAGTACGCCCTGGTAGAGCAGGACGTGTGCCAGGAAAGCCCCTTTGTGTGCCTGGAGAAGAGCTACAAGTATCTGAACAGCTTGGGGTATAAATAAGCCCAGTGCCTGGGCTGTCTCTTCGCGCCCTGGAGCGGCGAGCTGACGCTCGCGCTTGATCGAGAGGAAAAAGCACGTCCGCGCCGGGGGTTGCACCCCGGGCAATTCGCGCCGTGGAGCGGCGAGCTGACGCTCGCGCTTGTGCAGGACGACAACGCACGTCCGCGCCGGTGGTTTCGCTGTGACCTTCGCCGCAGAGCCGCAGGCGCGGAGGCGGATGAAGTTCTTTGCCCAGCTTTCTCGAAAGAAAGCTGGCAGGGTGTGGGACAGAGTCCCACGGCCTTAGTCGCCTTCGGCAAACGCAGGAAAATAGGAAAACAGTCCAGCGGACTGTTTTCCGTAAGAGTCTTCGCTTCCGCTCCGGTCGGTCCTGGGCGCGTGCCACTGGCACGCAGGACCCCTCGTCGGGGGGCGCTGCTCCCCGGTGGGGAGCGTTCAGCGCCGACCGAGCCGGCAGGCGAGACCCCTGATGGCATCGAAGATGCCACGAGGACCTCCGCAAGCCAGCCTGCCCTGCCCGCGAAAGCGTGCGCCGCCTTTTGGCGCAAGCGTGCGGAAAGGGCAACCGCAGAGCTGGGCGGAGGTTTCAGGCTTTCTGCCTCACCGGCCGCTCCCGGGGCTATCGCCTGCGGCGCGTGCGCCCCGTCCGCTGCTTTTCTCCCCCGGCTTACGCCGGTGCAGGCCGTAAGGCTCCGCCTTACCAACCGCAAGTTTTTTGAAAAAAACTTGACTAAAAACTTTTTTGTTTGCTATCCATTCATTTCTGCAAAGGAGCTGCTTTTATGGAACAAATCAAACTTGGCATCATCGGCGTGGGCAACATGGGCTCGGGCCATGTGGGAAACATTCTCGCCGGGAAGTGCCCGGAAATCACCATCGCCGCCGTGGCGGACCGCCGGGAGGCCCGCCGCCAGTGGGCCATTGACACCCTCCCCGCCGGCACCCCCGTCTTTGAGGAGGGCAGCGATTTAATCAAATCCGGCCTGTGCGACGCCGTGCTCATCGCCACTCCCCACTACCAGCACCCCGTGCTGGCCAAGGAGGCCTTTGCCCAGGGCCTGCACGTCATGTGCGAAAAGCCCGCCGGGGTCTACACCAAGGCCGTCCGGGAGATGAATGAGGCCGCCAAGGAAAGCGGCAAAGTCTTTGGCATGATGTTCAACCAGCGCACCAACTGCGTCTACCGCAAAATGCGGGAGATGGTCCAAAACGGGGAGCTGGGTCAGCTCAAGCGGGTCAACTGGATTATCACCGACTGGTACCGCACCCAGATCTATTACGACTCCGGCGACTGGCGGGCCACCTGGGAGGGAGAAGGGGGCGGCGTGCTCCTGAATCAGTGCCCCCACCAGCTGGATCTCTTGCAGTGGATCTGCGGCCTGCCCAAAAAGGTCCAGGCCTTCTGCCAGGAGGGCAAGTGGCACGACATCGAGGTGGAGGACGACGTCACCGCCTATCTGGAGTTTGAAAACGGCGCCACCGGCGTGTTCGTCACCACCACCGGCGACGCCCCCGGCACCAACCGGTTTGAGGTCACCGGCACCCGGGGCAAGCTGGTCTGCGAGAACGATACCCTCACCTTCTGGAAGCTGGGGGAGGACGAGCGGGCGTTCTGCCGCGCCGCCAAAAACGGCTTTGAAAAGCCCCCCTGCGAAACAATCACCGTGGAGACCGACGGGGAAAATCCCCAGCATGTGGGGGTGCTAAACGCCTTCGCCGGGAAGATCCTCCACGGCACGCCCCTGGTGGCCGACGGGGAGGAGGGCATCCATGGCCTGACCCTCTCTAACGCCATGCACCTGTCCAGCTGGCTGGGCCACCCGGTGGAGATCCCCTTTGACGAGGACCTGTTCCTCTCGGAGCTTGACAAGCGCCGGGCCTCCTCCCGGAAGAAGGAAGGCAAGGACATCACCTTCTCCACCGAAGGCACCTATTGAGGAGGGAACCCTATGGAACGCATCATTCTCTCCGGCTTTTCCGACGAGATTGGGCCGGAGCTGGACTACCAGCTGGAAACCATCCGGGAGTTTGGCCTGTCCCACATCGAGCTGCGGGCCGCCGACGGGGTGAACGTCTCTGACTTCTCCCCGGAAAAGGTAAAAGAGGTGAAAAACAAGCTGGCCGGGGCGGGGGTGGCTGTGTCCTCCGTCGGCTCCCCCATTGGGAAGATCGGCGTGGAGGAGGACTTTGCCCCCCACCTGGACAAGCTCAAGCGCACCCTGGAGATCCAGAAGGAGCTGGGCGCGCCCTATGTCCGCATGTTCAGCTTTTACATTCCCCAGGGCCGGGACCCGGAGGACTTCCGGGGAGAGGTGCTGGACCGGGTGGGCCGCATGGTGGAGGAGGCCAGGGCCTGGGACAGCGTGCTGCTCCACGAGAACGAGAAGGGCATCTACGGGGACAACGCCCCCCGGTGCGGGGAGCTGCTGGAGGCCTTTTCCGGCCCCCATTTCCAGGCGGTGTTTGACTTCGCCAACTTTGTGGAGGTGGGCCAGGACACGGTGGAGGCTTACCGGCTGCTGAAGCCCTTTGTGGCCTATGTCCACATCAAGGACGCCCTGGCCAAAGAGCGCCGGGTGGTCCCCGCGGGACAGGGGGACGGCCGGCTCGCGGAGATTTTGACCGATCTGCTGGGCGGGGGCTGGAAGGGCTTTCTCTCCCTGGAGCCCCACCTGACGGACTTCGCGGGCCTGGCCGCCCTGGAGCAGGACCCTCAGAAGCGGGGCTCCGCCCTGGACGGGAAGGCCGCCTGGAGGCTGGCCCTGGACTCCCTGAAGGCCATTTTGGAGGAGATTCCCCAGGCGAGGGAGGCGCTGTAACATGAAATTGAAACTAGGGAGGCGGAAGAGAATGAAAACCTATCGAGTGGGCGTGGTGGGCTGCGGCGGCATTGCCCAGGTCCACGGGGCGGTGCTGCGAGACCTGGAAGGGGTAGAGCTGATTGCCTGCGCGGACATCCGCCGGGAGCGGGCGGAGGACTTCGCCCAAAAGTACGGCGGCAAGGCCTACGATTCCATGGAGGCCATGCTGGAGGCGGAGGACCTGGACGCGGTCCACCTGTGCACGCCCCATTATCTTCACACCCCAATGGCCAAGCTGGCGGCGGGCCGGGGCATCCATGTGTTTACGGAAAAGCCCCCGGTGATCAGCTGGGACCAGTGGCGGGAGTTTCAAGAGCTGGAAAAGGCCCCCGGCCGGGTGGGGGTGTGCTTTCAGAACCGGTACAACAAAAGCGTCCTCATGGTGGAGACGCTGCTGGCCACCGGCCAGGCGGGCAGGGTGCTGGGGGCCAGGGCCTTTGTCACCTGGCACCGGGAGGCCCCCTATTACACGGAAAGCGGCTGGCGGGGCAGTTTGGAAACCGAGGGCGGCGGGGTGCTGATTAACCAGTCCATCCACACCCTGGACCTGCTGGTGCGGTTTTTAGGCAAGCCCACCCAGGTGGAGGCCACCATGACCAACCACCACCTGCGGGGCGTGATTGAGGTGGAGGACACACTGGAGGCCTATCTCACCTTTGGAGACGTGCACGCCCTGTTTTACGCCACCACCGCCCACTGTGTGGACTCCCCGGTGCTCATCGAGCTGGAGTGCGAAAAGGTCACCATCCGCATGGAGGAGGGGGAGCTGCGCCTGGCCTGGAAGGACGGCACCCGGCAGGACTTCAGCCTGGTCCCGCCCAAGTCTCCCGCCACGGGGAAGGCCTATTGGGGAGCCAGCCACGGCCTGTGCATCCGGGATTTTTACGAATCCCTGCGGAAAAATCTGCCCTTCCTCAACAGCATCTCCGGCGTCCGCGACACCGTGGAGCTGATGCTGGAGACCTATGTCCGTGCTCGGACGGAGCAGTAAACAGCCGAGGCTGTTTACAGAGAGAATGTCTTGGAGATTTTTGGAATCTCCATCCTGCTGGCGCAGGACCGCCATTCTCCGCCACTCGACCTGCCCTTTCCAGCGAAACCCCCGGCGCGGGTGCGTGGCCGCACGGGCCAAGCCGCCCTCTCGCCTTCGGTAAGGGCGGGAAGGCCCCGGGAAAACCAGCGGCGCGGACGTGAGGCATCGGCTCGCACAGGCGTGAGCGTCAGCTCACCGCTCCAGGGCGCGAATTGCTCAGTCCGAGCACGGACCGGCGCGGACGTGCTTTTTCCTCTCGATCAAGCGCGAGCGTCAGCTCGCCGCTCCAGGGCGCGAAGAGACAGCGGAGGCACTCCGCCGCGAAGAGACAGCCCAGGCACTGGGTGCTTGACAATTCCCATCGTATCAAGTAT
>CAJMOH010000023.1 GCA_905215055.1 uncultured bacterium | reverse complement strand
CTCAGGGCATTGAGGCCCAGACCCTGGCCAACACCTATCTGGCGGTGGACGCGGGGCTGGAGATTGTCCCCGTCATCAACAAGATCGATTTGCCCAGCGCCGACCCGGACCGGGTGGCCCACGAGATTGAGGACGTCATCGGCATTCCGGCCATGGACGCCCCCCGGATCTCCGCCAAAACCGGGGAGAACATCCAGGAGGTGATGGAGCGCATTGTCACCGATATTCCCGCCCCCGGCGGCAGCGAGAACGACCCCCTGCGGGCCTTGATCTTCGACTCCTACTACGACTCCTACCGGGGCGTGATTGTGTATGTCCGCATCAAGGACGGCCAGGTGCGGCCGGGAGACACCATCCGCATGATGGCCACCGGCGGGGAGTTTACCGTGGTGGAGTGCGGCTTTCTCCGGGCCACCAGTCTGGAGCCCGCCGACGCCCTCTACGCCGGAGAGGTGGGATACATTGCCGCCTCCATCAAGGACGTGCGCCAGGCCCGAGTGGGCGACACCGTCACCCTGAAGGACCGCCCCGCCGCCGAACCCCTGGAGGGGTACCGGGCGGTACAGCCCATGGTGTTCTGCGGCATCTACCCCGCCGACGGCGCCCACTACACCGACCTGCGGGACGCCCTGGAAAAATTGCAGCTGAACGACGCCTCCCTCACCTTCGAGCCGGAGACCTCCGTGGCCCTGGGCTTTGGCTTCCGGTGCGGCTTCTTGGGGCTGTTGCACATGGAGATCATCCAGGAGCGGCTGGAGCGGGAGTACGACCTGGATCTGATCACCACCGCCCCCAGCGTGGTGTACAAGCTGAAGCTCACCGACGGCAGCGAGATCTCCATTGACAACCCCACCAACTACCCGGACCCCACCCTGATCCAGAGCGCCCAGGAGCCCATCTGCAACGCCCACATCTACTCCCCCTCGGAGTATGTGGGGAACATTATGGAGCTGTGCCAGGAGCGCCGGGGGGTGTTCAAGGACATGAAGTACCTGGACACCGACCGGGTGGACATCCACTATGAGCTGCCCTTAAACGAAATTGTCTACGACTTTTTCGACGCGCTGAAGTCCCGCACCCGGGGCTACGCCAGCTTTGACTACGAGCTGATGGGCTATCAGCCCAGCAAGCTGGTGAAGCTGGACATCATGCTCAACGGGGAGATTGTGGACGCTTTGAGCTTCATCATCCACGCGGACAAGGCCTATCCCCGGGCCAGGAAGATGGCGGAGAAGCTGAAGGAGAAGATTCCCCGCCAGCTGTTCGAGGTGCCCATCCAGGCCTGCGTGGGAGGCAAGATTATCGCCCGGGAGACGGTGAAGGCCCTGCGCAAAGACGTGCTGGCCAAGTGCTACGGCGGCGACATCACCCGGAAGAAGAAGCTGCTGGAGAAGCAGAAGGAGGGCAAAAAGCGCATGCGCCAGCTGGGCAGCGTAGAAGTCCCCCAGGAGGCGTTCATGTCCGTGCTGAAGCTGGATGAGTAGTGCGTGGCCGCACGGGACAAGCCGCCTTCTTGCCTTCGGCAAGGGCGGATTTCTCCGCGTAAGTTGGGTGGAGACAAGGAAAAGTTTTGCCAGCTTTTTCAAAAGCTGCGGTTGGTAAGGCGGCGCCCCACAACCTTAAACCAGCGCAGCCGTAAAAAAACCAGGGACATTGTCATACCAGGCGCAGCCTGTAAACAATGGCCCGGACGGATAACAGGGATGAAAAAAGGACATCCAAGTTTTTGGCTTGGGTGTCCTTTTCGTTGTTTGTGCGAAAGGGCCGGAGCGCAAGCCTATCGCCCTTGCGGGCGCGTGCGGCTTTCGCTCCTGGATTTTTTGTACGGCTGCGCCGGTTTAAGGCCGTAGGGCTTTGCCCTACAACCCACAAACTTTTTGAAAAAAGTTTGAACAAAAACTTTCACCCGCCTTCGGCGTTACAGCAGCTTCACCAACAGCGCGTTGGACACCAAAAACCCCTCTGGGGTGAAGGAAACGGAATCTTTGTCCGCCCGCAGCAGCTGGGGCGGACAGTGCCGGGCGTTTTCCAGGGCCTCGTCAAACAGCGCCTCCCCCTCTGCCCCAAAGCGGGTGAGACAGTCTCCCCGGCGCAGGCCACGGGTCAGGCGCAGGTTCAGCATGGCGAACTCCCCAAAGTCCCCGCCGGGGCCGTCGTCCACAGGGGAATTTCCCTGGAGGAAGCCCTCCAAATCCCGGGGATAGTAAAACCGCCGCCCCTCAAAAAAGGAGTGGGCCCCCGGCCCGAAGCCCAGGTATTCCTCCCCCCGCCAGTACAGCAGGTTGTGGCGGCTCTCCTTGCCGGGGCGGGCAAAGTTGCTGATCTCATACTGCCCATAGCTCCGCCGGGCCAGCTCCTCCACAGCGAAAAGGTACTGCTCCGCGGTGTCGTCCTCGTCGGGGACCTGCACCCCCCGGGCGGCAAAGGGCGTGCCCGGCTCCACTTTTAACATGTAGGAGGAAATGTGCTCCACCCCCAGGGAAGCGGCAAAGGCGATGGAACGCCCCAGCTTCTCCCGGGAGCCTCCCGGCAGGCCCAGCATCAGGTCCAGGGAAATGTTTTCAAAGCCCCCGGCCCGGGCGTTTTCCACAGCCTGGGCAGCCTGCTGGGGAGAGTGGGCCCGGCCCAGAAAGCGCAGCTCCTCCTGGTTGGCGGACTGCAAGCCCATGGAAAGCCTGTTGAAACCCGCCCGGCGAACACCCTCAAAAAAGGGCCGGTCCACATGGGTGGGGTTGGCCTCCAAGGTGATCTCCGCCCCAGGGGCCAGGGAAAAGCCCTGGCGCACCGCCTGGAGAATCAGCCCCAAGCGCTCCGCTCCCAGCAGACTGGGGGTGCCTCCGCCGAAATAGACCGTGGCAAGCTCCCGGTTTGCCAGCTTCTCCCGCCAGGGGGAGAGGGAATCTATCACGGCGGAGACATAGGCGTCCATGCCTCCGGCGGAGTCGGGGCGGGAGTAGAAATCGCAGTAGGGACACTTGCCGTGGCAAAAGGGAACGTGTATGTAAAGGCCCAGCATTCCTTCACCTCCTGTTGACTGACGGGTGAGCTGCCTTTTCCGCAAACAGCTCCGGGTGCATTCTGCTGTAATGGAACAGGTACTGCTGGGCCAGGCCCGCGTTTGTCCCAAACTCCTCCGGCTCGCGCCCTGGCAGCAGAGCGGCCATGGCCCGCTTCATCCACACGTCCATAGGGAAGCACTCCGTTTTGTGAAATCCGTACAGCAGGGCGCATTCCGCCACCTTCGGCCCCACGCCGAAGATCTTTTGCAGCTCCCGCCGGCCCGCCTCCACCGGGGAGCGGGCAACCAAATCCAGGTCCACCTCTCCCCAGGCCACCTTTCTGGCGGCGTCCAGCAGGTACTTGGCCCGGAACCCCGCCCGCAGGGGCGCCAAATCCTCCAAAGCGCAGGAGGCCAGACGCTCCGCCGGGGGAAAGGCGTGCCAGCCCGTGCCGGGGATGGGCTCTCCAAAGGCCCGGCACAGCCTGTCAAGAATCCCCTTGATCCGGGGAATATGATTGTTTTGGGAGACAATAAAGGAGCACAGCGCCTCCCAAGGCTCCTGGCGCAGAATCCGAATTCCCGGGGCGAAGTGGATGGCCTCCGCCAGAACAGGACTCATGGCGGAAAGGCTCTCCCGCTTTTCCCGATAGTTCTCGTCCAAGTCAAAGTAGGACCGCCAGGTCCCCTGGTAGTCCTCCTGAGAGCAGCCCAGCCACACCTGGTCCCCCCGCTGCTCCAGCAGCAGGTACTTGCCAAAGGCCGCGCCCTCCCACTGGCCCGGGGACCGCTCCCTCCAGCGGAAGGCCTGCCCGCAGTCCAATGTTTGGGCAAGGTCAAAGGGCTGGGGAGAAGGTATCCCTCCAGCCATCCTTTCGTTTTCCCGCTCCATTGGTTCCCTCCTTCCATGTCAAAGGCCCAATGCTGGCCCTCCCAAAAACAAGCCGCTGTCCACGGGAGCCGCAGCATTCCATGCCAAAAGGCCGGCGATGGCAAGGTTTGAGGCAAGGCCCCCTGCCACTGTGAAAAAACGCGGACACAAAGCGGATAGCCCCCCATCCTGCCAAGGGCCGTCTTACGGGCCGAAACGCGGCGGAAAGTTCTTTGCTAAGCTTTCTTTCAAGAAAGCGTTCAGAAGGCCCTGTTTTTCTCGTCGGCCTTCTGCCGGTCCTCCGGGACCCGGGAGGTCAGGTACAGAATGGCCCGCTCGATGGCGTCCTTGGAGTTGCCCCAATCGCCTCCGGCGTTGCGGTAGTCAAACATCCGGCAGAAGTGGGTCACGTCGGCGTTTACCTCCTCCAGATAGGCCCTGGCCAGGCGGGTGGTCACCTCCTCAAAGGGAGCGAAGCTCTTCTTGGGCATTTTCGCCCCCGCCTCCAGCACTCTGCCGTAATGGGGCAGGCAGATGTAGGGCTGCTGGCTGTACAGCTCCCGGAAGTCCGGGTCGCTCTGCCACAGCTTCAGGGTGCTGCCCACCAGGTGGGTCATGTTCTTCTCAATGTTTTCGCAGACAAAGCAGCTCTGCTCCCGGCTGTGTACCGCTGCCGCCGCCTTTTTGGGCGAGACTTTCCCCCCGGGGAACACTTGGTCGTGAACGGTTTGCAGCAGGCTTTCCAAAATCAGCGCCACGGAAAGCCGGCTGCCCCGGGCCAAAATCTGGTTGAAGTGCTCGGTGCAAAAGCCCAGGCGGTTGGTCTCCACCCGGACGTCCGGCTCCATCATGGCGGCGCCGGTGATGTAGGTGGCCATCCGGTCCTCCAGCATGTCCCGCATGCGGCAGAAGGGGCAGCCCTCCTTGGGAAGAAACACGTCGTTTACGGGAATGGAGCAAATATCCTCTCTCATGGTAAAACCTCCAAAAAGCTGTTCGACAAATTTCTCGTATAAATATTCATTCCAGACTCTGGGAGAAAAACCGGCCCCGCTTTTGTCCCTTTTGTGGAAACAGGCCGGAATCTCCCTGGTTTTGCCGCTAGTATACCACAAAAACGGGGAAAAGCATAGAGTTTTCTTTTTCACCGGCAAGGTGAGAGGGGCGGCGGGCCCCTGGGTGAAATGTATGTTAAATCCCTGTGGACAAGCTGTGAGAAAAAAACTTGGGCTTTTCCTCTTGACACAAGATGCGGGAGGATTTTTCGTCCTTATCCCCCTATCTTGTGGGGGTTTCTCCGGCCGAAAAAAGGCGTTTTTTGTTCTATTTCCGAAAAAAGGCAGGGGCTGTTTACATAAAAAACGCCGGTGGTGGAAACGGGGAAAAACGGAAAGCCGCATGGGGACAAGGGTTTTTCACAGTTTCCACAGAGTTTTCCACAGCTTTGGCGGGAAAGGTTGGTTGCGTCTGGTTTCCCTGTGGAAAAGTTCTCTGCAGCCTGGGCGAAAAAAAGAATTTTCTTGCAGAATTTGGAAGAAAATCCCGAAAAATGCATGGTTCTGTCAATGCGGAGGGAAAAAACCGGGATTCTGTCCCTTGGGGGCTGCATTTTTATTTGAGATTTTCGAAGATATATGATACAATGGCTCCAGAAATACGCAAACCGGGGGCGGCGGAAGGAAAACAGCCGCTGAACCCGGGGGCGCTGGGATGACTCCAGCGCTCTGGAAAGAGGACGCATCCATATGGAAAAACAACAAGACAACCGCCGGGAAGCCCCAGAGTCCCGGGGCGCCGGAATCATTGCCGGACGCAACGCCGTCAGCGAGGCCCTGCGGGCAGGCCGGACCATCGACAGCCTGTACGTTCAGCGGGGAGAGCGGTCCGGCGCTTTGCAGGCCCTGATCCGCAAGGCCAAGGACGCCGGCGCCGCCATTAAGGAGGCGGACCCCCGCAAGCTGGACCACCTGTGCGGCGGGGCCAACCACCAGGGCGTGGTGGCTGTGGCCGCGGTAAAGGACTACGCCGCTGTGGAGGACCTGTTTGACCTGGCCCGGCAGCGGGGCGAGGCCCCCTTCTTCGTCATCTGCGACGAGCTGGAGGACCCCCATAACCTGGGCGCCGTCATCCGCACCGCGGAGTGCGCCGGAGCCCACGGGGTGATTGTTCCCAAGCGCCGCAGCGTGGGGCTGACCTGGGCGGTGGGAAAGGCCTCTGCCGGGGCGGTGGAGCATTTGCCCGTGGCCCGGGTGGGCAATCTGTCCGCCCTGCTGGACCAGCTGAAGGACCGGGGCCTGTGGATTTACGCCGCGGATATGGACGGCGCGCCCTGGTGCCAGACGGATTTCACCGGTCCCACAGCCCTGGTCATCGGCTCCGAGGGCAGAGGCGTGGGCCGTCTTATCAAGGAAAAAGCAGACTTTGTGGTATCCCTTCCTTTAAAGGGAAAGATCAATTCGCTGAACGCTTCGGTGGCGGCAGGCATTCTCTGCTATGAGGTTTCCCGCCAGCGCAGCGGCCTACAAGCGGTCAATCCGTAAAAGGAGGATTTTCAGCCTATGGCACAGGACAACAAGGAATTTACCCTGGAAGATATTCTGGCGGAGCAGCGCGCCCAGCGGGAGCTGGAAGCCGCCGAGCAGGCCGCCCGGCGGGACGTTCAGCAGCGGCCGGCCAGAAGGCCCCAACCCGCCCCCCAGAGGCAGGCCCCTCAAGCGCCCCGGCAGCCAGCCCCGTCTCAGGGCGGGACGCAGGCGCCCCGGCAGGCTCCGCCCGCTCAAGGAGGGCCTTCCCAGCCTGCCCAGGCCTCTCAGCCCCAACAGCCCCAGCAGGCTCCCCGGCCTCAGCAGCCCCAGGCTCAGGCGGATTTGAACGCTTACGCCACGGGCAGCGTGGAGCTGCCTCTGCGGGAGGAGGACAAGCAGGCCAACCGCCGGCCGGTTCCGGAGTTCCAGCCGGGCAAGCCGCCCAAAAAGGAGAAAAAGAAACGGCGGGGGCTGTTTGGCCGGAAAAAGCGCGTGCCCGACTTTGACGAAAACGAGGACGACATCTACTACGGCATTCAGCTCAAGCCCATTGACGAGTACCGCATGGGCTATGACTCCTCGGGAGAGCTGACCAGCGAGGAGGAGACCTATAAGGCCCTGTTCGACGACTCGAAGAAGGCCATTGACGAAGAGGTGGAGCAGAATTTCCAGCGCCTCCAGCGGGAGCGCCGCCGCCGGGTGGCGGAGGCCGTGCAGACCGCCGGCGTGGACGAGGAGCAGATTGCCGACGAGTTCGGCGTGGTGGCTCCCATGCCTGTCACCTCCTTTGCGGCGGACCCCTATGCCAGACAGCACGGCATCGGCGTGGAGGGCGGCCGCAAGGCCCAGGAAAGCATGACCGGCATCCAGAGGGCCATGCTGGAAACCTCTTCGGACCAGACCATGGAAATCAAGCTCAACGTGTTAAACGACACGGTGGAGCTGCAGCGCATTGGGGACCAGGCCCCTGTCTCCGAAGAAGCCATCCAGCGGGTGCTGGACTCCCCCGCCCCGGTGGAGCCGGCGGAGAGCCAGCCCGCTCCGGAGCCGGCGGCGGAACAGCCGGTCTATCAGGAAATTCCCGCCGCCCAGGAGCCCGTCTATCAGGAGCCGGCCCCTGTGGAGGAGCTTCCCGCGCCCGAAATCCCGGTACAGGAGACGGTGGTCTACGACGAGCCTGCCTCCCAGGTGCGGGATATTGCCCCGGAGGAACTGGCGGAGCCGGAGGCCGCGGCCCAGCAGGAGGTCCCAGAGTCCCCGGAGGAGGAGCAGCTCACCTTTGAGGACCTGTCCTCCACGGCGCCGGAGACGCCTCCCCAGCCGCCGGAGCAGGCAGAGCCTCCGCTCTCTCAGGAGACCCAGGTGGTAAAAGCGCCTCCTGTGGAGGAAAAGACCACAGTGATCCGGCGTCCGGTGATGGAGCCTCCCCAGGTGGCCAGCGTTTACGAATACCGGCCCCGCAGCGTACCCACCCACATCATCCACGCCGACGTGCTGCAAAGCGCCCTGCTCTCCGAGTCGGAGGAGCTGCGGCAGGCGGCGGAGAAGGCCGAGCGGAAAAACGCTCCCAAGCGCCGGGTCCGCAACAAGCGGCTGGAAACGCCCCAGGAGCCGGAGCCTCCCATTCCCGACGCCGACACTGGGGAGTCCATCGACGACTACACCGGCCCGGAGGACGCCAAGTCCATCTCCCACGAGCTGCGGGGCGAGATGCGGGAGCTTACTCTGCGGATGATGATTACCGGCGTGTGCACCGGCCTGCTGGCCCTGGTGAACCTGATCTTTGGGTTCCAGTTTGGGGGCGCGGCCAATCCCGGCTCTCTGCCGGTGGTGTATGTGGTGCTGACTTTGGTATTTCTGGCGGTGGCGGTGGGCGTATGCTACCGCACCGTTCTCAACGGCCTGAAGGCCCTGTTCGCCTTTAACGCCAACTCGGACAGCGCCGCGGCGGTAGCCGCCATTGCCGTAACGGTTCAAGCCGTGGCGGCCGCCTTCTTCCAGAACGCTCTCACAGAGGGCAGCCTGCACCTGTACGCCGTGGTGCTTTCGGCCATTCTGTTTGTCAACGCCGCGGGCAAGCTGACCATGATCCGCCGGATCCACAGCAACTTCCGCTTTGTCACCTCCCGAGAGCAAAAATACAGCGTCCGGCTGTATGACGACCACAACACCGCCTTGAAAATGGCCAAGGACTGCGTGGCCGAAACCCCGGTGATCGCCTATCAGTGCAAAACCGGCTTCCTCAAGCGGTTTTTGGAGCTCTCCTATACCCCCGACCCCTCTGAGTCCTCCTCCCAGCTGCTGGCCCCCATTGGGCTGATTGCCAGCCTGGTGCTGTGCATTGCCACCCTGTTGATTACCAGCAGCGTTTCCACGGCTCTCAGCGCTCTGGCAGCCGCCTGCTGCGCCTGCGTGGCCGTGTCCAACATGCTGGCGGTCAACCTGCCCATCAGCCGTCTGTGCCGCACCGCCCGCCGGGCCGGGGCCATGGTCATCGGCTATGAGGGCGTGGAGCAGCTGGGCAATGTCAATGCCGTGATGGTGGACGCGGAGGAGCTGTTCCCCCGGGGGACCGTGGTACTCAATGGCATCAAGACCTTTGGCGGCCGTGCCGCCGCCGAGGACGCCGTTATGGCCGCCTCCGCCCTGATGAGAGAGGTGGGAGGCCCCCTGTCCGGGGTGTTTGACCAGGTTATCAGCGAAAACGAGGACGCTCTTCCCCAGGTGGAAAGCTTCACCTATGAGGACGGCGCCGGGATTGTGGGCCGGGTGGACGGCAAGGCCATTTACATTGGCGACCGGTCCTTGCTGATTAACCACCGGATCCAGGTGCCGCCCAGAGAGGAGGAGGCCCAGTACGCCTCTGGCAGCCAGCAGGTGGTGTACATCGCCGTGGACGCGGAGGTGGCCGCTTTGCTGGTACTGACCTACTCTGCGGACCGCCGCCGGAAGAACGAGCTTCAGCGGCTGGAGGACAGCGGCATCAGCGTGATTGTCCGCACCACCGACCCCAACGTCACCTCCCAGCTGATCAGCCGCCTGTTTGGCGTTGACACCGCTTCTGTGGGCATTTTGGACAGCCGGCTGGGCGAGGAGTACCGCAGGCTGGCCAAGGCGGAAATTCCCCGGGCGGACGCGCTGGTGGCCACCAAGGGCCGGATGGAATCCATGATGAACGTGATCTCCGAGTGCGTGGAGGAGCGCCGGACGGTCAGCCTGGTGGTGGCTGTTCAGACCGCCGCCGTGGTGCTGGGCTTTGTGCTGGTGGCGTTCCTGGCCTGCTTTGGGGCTATGGGACAGCTTTCCAGCCTGGTGCTGTTCCTGTTCCAGCTGTTCTGGCTGCTGGTGGTCATTCTGCTGCCCAAGCTGCGGCGGTAACCGGTAAAAAAATAGAGAGACCTTCTTTGGGCTGCCGCCTTTCGCGGCGGCCCTTTTTTGTGAGAAAGACTCCTTTTTCCGGGTTTCCTTTGGAAAGGGGAGTCTGTTTTTCGTGACTTCTACCAAAAACAGTGGAACTAAAACGTAAAATTCATAGTATTTCTGTTTTCCCCATTGTATTCTTTGGGAGATTGTTATATAATTAGCTATGCCTAGTGGAACCAAGCTTGTGCAAATCAGGGAATTGCAGGGCAGGGCGACCAGGGCCGCTTACTTTGGATAAGGAAGGAGTTCTCCAGTATGAACCAATATCAAGGGAAGAATATTATCAATTTGGCTGTGGCCGGCCACGGCGGAGCGGGCAAAACCTCTCTGGCCGAGGCTATGCTCTATCTGGCCGGTGTCTCCGACCGGCGGGGAAAGGTGGGCGACGGCAACACCGTTTGCGACTATGACCCGGAGGAGATTCGCCGGAAAGCCTCTATTTCCGCGGCGGTTGCCCCTTTGGAGTGGAAAAACAAAAAGATTAACCTGCTGGACGCCCCGGGCCTGTTCGACTTTGAGGGCGGCATGATGGAGGCCATGCGCGCCGCGGACACAGCCCTGATTGTGGTCTCCGGCAAGGACGGCGTGGCCGTGGGCACGGAAAAGGCCTTTGCCGCCGCCGAGAAAAGCGGCCTAGCGAAGATCTTCTTCGTCAACGGCCTGTGCGACGAAAGCGCCAGGTTCTATCGGGTGTTCGAGGATTTGAAGGCCAGCTTCGGCCCCTCTGTATGCCCGGTGGTGGTGCCCTTTATTCAGGACGGCCAGGCCAATATCTACATCAACCTGCTGGAGTACAAGGCCTATGATTACTCCGGCGGCAAGCCCGTGGCTGTTCCCATGCCCGACATGGGAGACCGGCTGGAGGGCCTTCGCACCGCTATTTACGAGGCCGTCGCCGAAACCGACGACGAGCTGTTTGAGAAATACTTCGCCGGCGAGCCCTTCACCCCCGAGGAGGTCATTGTGGGCGTGAGCAAGGGCGTGAAGTCCGGCACCATCACCCCGGTGTTCTGCGGCGACGCCCTGCTGATGCGGGGCATGGAGCAGTTTATGGACGGCCTGTGCTGGCTGGCGCCCTCCGCCGAGGAAAAGGCTGGGGAAATCGGCCTGGACGTGGACGGCAACCCTGTGGAGCTGTCTGTCAACGAGGACGGCGCCGCCGCCGCCATTGTCTTTAAGACCGTGGCGGACCCCTTTATTGGCAAGCTGTCTTATGTGAAGGTGATCTCCGGCAAGCTTTCCACCGACTCTCAGCTGGTGAACATGCGCACCGGCAACGTGGAGCGCATTGGCAAGACCGTGATGATGGTGGGCAAAAAGCAGGTGGACGTCAAGTACATCGGCGCGGGAGACATTGGGGCCATTCCCAAGCTGACCGCCACCAACACCGGCGATACCTTGTGCTCTCCCACCCGGAAAGTCACCCTGGAAGGCGTGGAGTATCCCAACCCCACCTTGAGCATGGCCATTGTCCCCGCCAAGAAGGGCGAGGAAGACAAGATCGCCCAGGGCATGATGCGGCTCTCCGAAGAGGATCCCACCCTGCAGTTCTCCACCAACAACGAAACCCACGAGATGATTGTCAGCGGCCTGGGCGAGCAGCACCTGGATGTGGCGGTCTCCAAGCTGAAGAGCAAGTTCGGCGTGGACATCACCCTGAAAAAGCCCAAGGTTCCCTACCGGGAGACCATCCGCAAGACGGTGCAGGTCCAGGGCCGGCACAAGAAGCAGACCGGCGGCCACGGCCAGTTTGGCGACGTGTGGATTGAATTCTCCCCCTGCGACAGCGACGGCCTGGAGTTTGGCGAGCGGGTTGTAGGCGGCTCTGTTCCCAAGGGCTTCTTCCCCGCGGTGGAAAAGGGCCTGCGGGAATGCATCCAGAAGGGCCCCCTGGCGGGCTATCCTGTGGTGGGCCTGTCCGCCGTGCTGTATGACGGCTCTTACCATCCGGTGGACTCCTCGGAAATGTCCTTTAAGACGGCGGCGGCTTTGGCCTACAAAGCCGGCATGCCCCAGGCCAACCCTGTGCTGCTGGAGCCCATCGGCCACCTGAAGGCCACTGTGCCGGACGGCAACATGGGCGATGTGATGGGCGAGGTGAACAAGCGCCGGGGCCGTGTGCTGGGCATGGAGCCTGCCGGGGAAGGCCGGCAGACCGTGGAGGCCGAGGTCCCCATGGCGGAGATGCACGACTTTACCACCTTCATCCGCCAATGCACCCAGGGCCGGGGCAGCTTTACCTTCACCTTCGAGCGGTACGAGGAGGCTCCCTCCAACGTGGCCCAGAAGGTCATTGAGGAATCTAAGGCCGAAGAAAACGCTTGATATTTCGAAAACAGAACGAGGACTCAGCCTGGCGCTGGGTCCTCTTTGTTTTGGTTATACGGCGCATCACTGTTACAGCGTCTAAGAAAATTAGAATAAATTTGTAAATTTTGCCCTTGTTTTTTTGTGATAATTTCTTGTATAATTTAAGTGTAGAAGCAGCACATTTTTCCTCGCTGAAAGGAGGCGTCAGTATGGATCCCAACATGATTCCCAGCCAACAGCCCAATATCCCCAGTCAAGCGGACGGCATGCTGGGCAACTTTTTCGCCGCGAAAGACGTGATGGACCGCAACCCCGGAGGCAGCAAGAAAAAATGGCCCCTGGTGCTGGCAGGGATTCTGCTGGCGGCAGTAGTCCTGGTGTTCGTGCTGATCTTCGCCCTGGCGGGCGGATAACGGCCCGCAGCCGCCCATTTCTGCGGTGAAAAGCCGGCAAACTCCAAGCCCCGGAAAAACCAACGCCCTTTGTATTTGTAAGGAGGAGATAGCATGGTTGGACGTCCGCCACCGGTAGCAGACCCCCACATTGTCACCCAGGGTTTGGCCTACCGTTTTGCCCACTCCAAAAAAGGCAAGAAGCTGCCCACCTGGATTTTCCTTCTGGCGGCGCTGGTCTTTGCCGCCTTTGTTGCAGGAGCCATCTATTTGATCTTTTTCTTCTAAAACAAGAAAAGAGGGAAAGCACTCCGCTTTCCCTCTTTTGACGCGAAAAAGGGACTGCCGGAAGCAGTCCCTTTCTCCATGTCTCCGCCTTAGGCGAAGGGGTTTTCCGTTTTGTAGAGCATGCCCGCGGGCTGGTTAAAGCCGATGTCCTGAATGCCCAGCAGCTTGAACAGCTCGAACAGGGCCTTGCCGTGATGGCCGAAGGCCACAGCCCCGTGGTGGGGATAGCGCTTCTCAATGAGCACATGACGGTAGAACCGGCCCATCTCCGGGATGGCGAACACACCGATGCCGCCGAAGGAGCAGGTGGGCACAGGCAGCACCTCGCCCTGGGCCACATAGGAGCGCAGCTGGCCGTCAGAGGTGGACTGAAGCCGGAAGAAGGTGATGTCGCCGGGGGCGATGTCGCCCTCCAGGGTGCCGCGGGTGAAGTCGGGATCAGAACCGGCAGGCTCCAGCAGCCGGTGCTGGATCAGCTGGTACTTCACGGCCCGGTCGGCGCACAGCTTGCAGCTGGGGGTGTTGCCGCAATGGAAGCCCATGAAGGTGTCGGTCAGCTTGTAGTCATAGCCGAACTTGCCCTTGATCTGGGCCTCGTACATGGAGGCGGGCACAGAGTTGTTGATGTCCAGCAGGGTGACGGTGTCGCCGGAGACGCACATGCCGATGTACTCGGAAAGGGCGCCGTAGATGTCCACCTCGCAGGCCACGGGAATGCCCCGGGTGGCCAGGCGGGAGTTGACGTAGCAAGGCTCAAAACCAAACTGGCTGGGGAAGGCGGGCCAACATTTGTCGGCAAAGGCCACATACTGGCGGCTGCCCTTGTGGTTTTCCGCCCAATCCAGCAGAGTCAGCTCAAACTGGGCCATGCGCTCCAGCATGTCGGGATAATACTTGCCCTCGCCCATTTCCTGGGCCATGTCGGCGCACACATCGGGGATGCGGGGATCTTTGGCGTGCTCCTTGTAGGAAACCAGCAGATCCAGCTCGGAGTTTTCCTCAATCTCAATGCCCAGGTCATACAGGCCCTGGATGGGGGCGTTGCAGGCGAAGAAGTCCTGGGGCCGGGGACCAAAGGTGATGATCTTCAGGCCCTTGATGCCGATAACCGCCCGGGCGATGGGTGCAAACTCCACCATCTTTTCCGCGATTTCCTCAGCGGTGCCAACGGGATACTCGGGAATGTAGCCCTTGATGCCCCGCAGCCCCAGGTTGTAGGAGCAGTTGAGCATGCCGCAGTAGGCGTCTCCGCGGCCGTTAATCAGGTCGCCGTCTCCCTCGGCGGCAGCCACAAACATGCAGGGTCCGTCAAAATTCTTGGCGATGAGGGTTTCGGGGGTTTCGGGGCCAAAGTTGCCCAGAAACACCGTCAGGGCGTTGCAGCCGGCCTTTTGGACTTCCTCCACAGCAGCCAGCATATCCTTTTCGTTTTCCACAGTGGTCTGGGCCTCGTAAACTTCCAGGCCCTTCTGGGCGCAGGCAGCCACCACAGCGGCCCGGCGGGTTTGGGAAAGCTGAATGGGGAAGCAGTCACGAGAGACCGCCACAATGCCCAGCTTTACCTGAGGGATGTTGGTCATGGTAAATTCCTCCCATATTCAAAAACTGAAATTTCCGCGCGTAGGTTGTACGCACCAATTCATGCCTTTATCATACCGCAAATCCCTTAAAAAAGCAATGGGAAAAGTGCGCCCGGCGCAACCTTTCCCCCCTTTTTCCCAGGGAGGGAAACCGCAAAAAAGGCACGGTCCCGGCAGGGACCGCGCCTTTTTTGAAAACACGCCTCACAGCTTTTCCGGCATGGGCTGGCCGCTGCGCCTGATGCACCGGCGCAGCCAATTCATCCGCAGGTAATAGATGATGAACACCACCGCGGCAATGACCCAGGTAATGGGGTAGTTCATGGCCACCATCTGCATGGAGTGCATGGCGGGAACCAGTCCCACCAGGGCCAGCCACAGGATTCGCAGGCCGCACACGCCAAAGCAGGTGATCAGCATGGGCTGGAAGGATTCCCCCGCGCCCCGGATGGCGCCGGAGAGAATCTCGATAAACACATAGGTAAAATAGCTGGGAGCCAGCACCCAGAAGAAATTCTGGCCGATTTCGATAACCGTCTCATCCCCGGTGAAGAACCGAAGCAGCGGCTCCATAAAGGTGAGCAGCAAAATGCTCAGGACAATGGTAGTCCCCAGGGACATGCCCAGGCACACCCGAATGCTCTTTTTCACCCGGTCGTACTTCATGGCGCCGAAATTCTGTCCCACAAAGGTGGTGATGGCAATGCCAAAGGCGCTCATCACCATCCAGATAAAGCCGTCAATTTTTCCGATGGCCGCCCAGGAGGCGATGGCGTCGGTTCCAAAGGAGTTGATGCTGGCCTGCACCACCAGGTTGGACACCGAGTACAGCACCGACTGAGCGCCAGCCGGCAGGCCGATGCGGATGACGTTTTTCAGAATGCTCCTGTCAAAACGGATCTTTTTCAGCTCTACCCGGTAGGACTCTCGGGTGAGCATCAGCCGCACCATAATCAGCACCGCGCTGACCACCTGGGAAAGCACCGTGGCAAAGGCCACGCCGAACACATCCCAGTGGAAGGCCAGCACAAACAGCAGGTCCAGCACAATGTTCACCAGACAGCAGACAATCAGCACATACAGGGGCATGCGGCTGTCGCCGATGGCCCGCAGCACGCCGGTGCCCACGTTGTAGATCATGCTGGCGATAATGCCGCAGTAGTACACGTTCACATAGGTCAGGGCGTCGTCCATAATCTCCTCCGGCACCCCCAGCAGCTCCAGAGAGGGCCGGGCTGTCAGCAGGCCGAACACCATGATAATCAGCCCGCCCGCCAAGGCCAGGGCCATAGAGGTATGCACAGCCTTGGACACGTTTTTAGCGTCTCCCGCCCCGAAGAACTGGGAGATAATCACCGTGGCGCCAGAGGACACGCCCACAAAAAAGCCCACCAGCAGGTTGATGAGGGTGCCGGTGGTACCCACCGCCGCCAAAGCGTTGGTTCCCACATATTGGCCCACCACAATGGTGTCCACGGTGTTGTAAAGCTGCTGGAAAAAGGTTCCAATCAAAATGGGAAAGAAAAAGATCAACAGCTGCTTCCAAATCACGCCTTCGGTAATGCTGTTTTCCTTGAGAGTTTGGGTCTGCTCCACAAAAGGTTCCTCCTCGTTTTGTTATTCATCCAGCGCGAAGCCCTTTCGCCGGGAAAGGGCGCCGATCCGCAGGTAATAGGCCGCCACCAGAATCACCGCCGCGGCGGTCCAGGCCCCTACCTCCGCATAGTAGATGCCCTCCTGACCCATCCAGATGGGCAGCACCAGAGCCACGCCGATGCGCACCACCATCTCCGCAAAGCCGGAGAACATGGGCACCACCGTATCTCCCAGGCCCATCAGGGCGGAGCGGTAAATGTGCAGCATATACAGAATGGGCAGGCACACACTCATAATGGACAGATAGTGATAGGCAATGTCCAGAGAGGCTTCCACCTGGCCAGGCTCGCCGGAGATAAACAGCCCCAGCACCAGCCTGCCAAACAGCAGCATGGCCCCACCAATTACCACCGAGGTAATCAGGGCGAGCAGCGCCGCCGAGCGCTGGCCCTTTTTAATTCGCCGCACCAGCCGGGCGCCCAGGTTCTGCCCCACATAGGAGGTCACCGCGAAGCCATAGGAGGTGGCGGCGATCTCCAGCAGGCCGTAAAGCTTGTTGGTGGCGGTAAAGCCCGCCAGGAACAGCATGCCGTAGCCGTTGATGACAAACTGCACCACCATGCTGCCCACGGCGATGATGGCGTTTTGCAGGGCCATGGGGAACCCCAGCTTCAGCAGGGTCAGGCACAGGGTCCGCTCCAGCTTTAAATCCTCCCGGCGCACCTGGAGAATGGTAATCCTCCGCACGTTGAGAAAACAATACACCGCTGAGGCCACCTGAGAGATCACCGTGGCGATAGCGGCCCCCGCAATGCCCCAGTGGAACCCCACCACAAACAGCAGGTCCAGAGCCACGTTCATCAGCGCCGCCACCACAATGGCGTACAGGGGGGTTTTGGCGTCTCCCAAGGCCCGGAGTATGGCCGCCAGAAAATTGTAGGCCATAATGGCCGGAATGCCCCCGTAGACAATCCGCAGGTACAGCAGGGCGCCGGGCAGCACGTCCTGGGGGGTATTGAGCAGCCGCAGCAGAGGCTCTGCCCACAGCTGGCCCCCCACCTCCAAAAGCAGGGCAAACAGCAGGCACAGCGTTACCGAGGCCCCCACCGACCGGGACAGCTCCCGATGGTCCTTGGCGCCAAAGTGCTGGGCCATCAAAATGGAGAAGCCCTGGGTAAGCCCCTGGATAATGCCCAGCACACCCCAGTTGGGGCTGTCCGCCGCCCCCAGGGAGGCCAAGGCGCTGACCCCCACAAACTGGCCCACCACGGCGGTGTCCACCACGGTGTACAGCTGCTGGAACACGTTTCCCACCATCAGCGGCAGGGCAAAGGCAATGAGCAGCCTCATGGGAGAACCTTCGGTCATGCTGCGGATTCTCTGCGCCATAAAATGACCCCTTTCCAAAAAAAATTCCGAAATCCAGGCAAAAAAGTACGACGAAGGCGGTTTCCGGTTCCCCGGTTTCCACGAACGCCGTGTGTTCTTTGAGTATCTTACCATGTCCGGGACTGCTTTGCAATCCATTATTTTGTTGAGAAACAAAATTTTTTTGACCTGTTTTCCCCGCTGTCAAATTCCTTCCTGGCAGGGCTTTTCACCCCAAGGGGGCATCCGCCAGACAGTCCTCCAAAAAGCGGCGGATGGCCTTCTCGCAGCCCTGGGTATCCCTGGCAAAGCTTTGGGCGTGGCCCGCCTCCGGCACCAGGTATTGAGCCTTTTTGCCGGCGCAGGCCCGGTAATTTTCCTCGGTCATGGAAAGGGGCACAAAGTCGTCCGCCTCCCCGTGGAGAAACAGCACGGGCAGCCGGGTGCTTTTCAGGGCCTGACGGGTGTCCGCCCCCTTCAGGGAAAACCCGGCGATCAGCCGGGCCAGCAGCTCCAGCAGGTAGAGCAGGGGAAAGGCCGGCAGGTGAAAATCCCGCCGCGCGACGTGGGCCATAATCTCCCAGGGGGTGGTAAAGCCGCAGTCCGCCACAATGCCCCGGGTGTTTTCCGGCAGCTCCAGGCCGGAGGCCATCAGCACCGTGGCGGCGCCCATGGAAATCCCCATGAGAAACAGGGGCCGGTCCCCAAAGCGCCGGGCGGCGTAAACGGCCCAGTCCCGGCAGTCAAAGCGCTCCTTCACGCCGTAGGTGATGTATTTCCCCTGGCTCTCCCCGTGGGAGCGCTGGTAGGGCAGCAGCACGTCAAACCCCAGCCGGTGGAAAAATTCCACCTCCAGGGCAAAGTCAATGGTGGCCAGGGACCGGTAGCCGTGAAAGGCAATCACCGTGCCTCGGGGGTTCTTCACCGGCAGGTACAGGGCGGTAAGGGTCAGCCCGTCCCCAGAGGTGATGCTCACCCTCTCCCGGGTGTGGGCCTGGATATAGTCCTGGGCCTCCTTCATCCGCTGCCGGAAGGGATTCCAGATGGAGTCCGGCTCCTCGTACTGCTGGTCCGTGCACTCGCTTTTGCGCCGCCGGATAGAAAACCAGAAGAAAAAACCAGCCGCCCCCAGCAGCGCCGCCGCTGCCGCCAAAAGAACGCCTGTCAAAATCCAAAGCCACAGCATTGCCATTCCTCCTTTTCAATGACGGGGCCGGTATTTTCCCGGCTGCTCCCGCGGGGGGCGCTCCCTTGGCTCCCGTCCCAGCCCCAGCAGAGAGGGCAGCGCCAGCAGCAGAATCCCCACCACCAGCACCGCCGCCAGTCCCCACGGGCTGCTGAGAAAGACCGCTATCCTCCCTGTTCCCGGCAGAGAGGCCACCACCTCTCCCTGAAGCTCCGCCGGGGAGAGCCGGGCCTCCTCCCCCTCTCCCTGGCTGTCGCCCCGGACAATAAAATCCCCGTCCACGGCGCCTACCAGCCGGGTGAGGGTTCCGTCCCGGCAAAGCACCGCGTCCCCCAGCCCGTAGGGAGGCTCCTCACCGGCCCGGGATACTGCCACAGCCAGGTCCCCTTCCCGCAAGGCCGGGGACATGGCGTCCTCCTCCACGGGAACCAGCGTGACGTTCCCCAGGGAAATTTCCTCCTGATGAAGCACCTGCCGCTGGACCGTCAGCCACACGCTGACCCCCAGCACCAGAACCAGAATCATTCCCAGCGCAATTCGCAAGCCCTTGATGGCGCCCATATCCGTTCCTCCCTTTCTTCCCCCCAGGCCGGCGCGGCTCTAGCCGTCCTGCCGGCGCAGGCTCTTTTTCATGACAAAATTTTCCAGCAGCACGCCCCGGCGCTCCACCTGCTGGGCCGCGGCAGTCTGATAGCCCCGGCGCTGAAAAAAGGGCCGGGCCGTCCGGGAGGCGTGAACGGAAATCTCCTCCACTCCCAATCCCCAGGCATAGCCCTCCAGCGCCTGGACAATGGCCGAAGCCGTCCCCCGGCCCTGAAAGTCCCTGTGAACGTACAGCCTGTCCAGGTAACCGGTGCTGTCCATGTCCCCAAAGCCCAGGAGGAGGCCCTCTCCCTCCGCCACCACGGTGTAGTGGGCGGCCAGGCTCTCGCTCCAGGCAGCCCGGTCCACTGTCTTCGGGGAGGGAACCCAGGCCTCCACCTCCCGGGCGGAGTAGTCCCTCCGGTTCACGGTGCGGACTGTTTGATAAAACAGCTGGATCAGCTCCTCCAGATCCTCCGGCCGGTACAGCCGCAGCCGGAACGCCCCGGCCCGCTCTCCCAGGGCCAGAGTGGGAGCCGTGTCGGCCAGCAGCCACCTGGCCACCCCGTCCCGGGTGTTGGGGGGAATCACCTCGTCAGCGGCCTCCTTCAGCTGGGGTACGGCATTTTCCACCGCGCAGCCGTAGTCCGCCGCTTCCAGCAGGGGCAGATCGTTAGCGCCGTCCCCAAAGGCTGTCATTTTGCCGCAACTCAACCGCTCCTTCAGCAGCCCGGCGGCATGGGCCTTGGTGGCTCCGGCGGGCATGACCTCCAGCCAAAATTCTCCGGGCTGGTAGATTTCCTCCTGGAGCAGCGCCAAAAGCCCCGGCTCCCGGCGAAGCTGTTCCCAGGCGGGAAGCAGCTGCTCCCTTGTCCCGATGCAGGTGAAGTAAAAAATCTCTCCCCGGTACAGGGGCTCCTGAGGATTCACCGGCAGCAGACGGGGGTCCCCCGCCCGGCTTTGAATGTACCGGGCCACGCCGGGACCGGCCGTCTCCGGCCTCCAAAGCACCCGCTCGGCGTCACCGTCCAGAGTGTACACCAGGGGGGAAAGGCCCGTCTGGGTTAAGGCCTGCTCCACCCGCTTCTGCTGGGCTGGGGAAAAGGTCTGGGCGATCAGGTTTTCCCCGGTGTCCGCCCGGCGGACAAAGGCCCCGTTGTAAATGGTCACGGGCAGGCGCTTGGTCAGTCCCTGGGTGACCTTGCTGGAGGAGTGCAGGGAACGGGCCGTGGCATAGGTAAAGGAGACCCCCTGCTCCACCAGCCGGTTGATCACCCGCACCGTAAAGGGGGATAGGCTCTCCTCCGGGGTCAGCAGCGTGCCGTCCAGGTCGGTGACATACAGCGTGGATTTCATGACATTGCCTCCTTCCAGCAGCCGCGGGAAAGCGCTCCCGGCCGCGGCCTCACTCTCTGTGGATAGTATAGCACAGATTGGATAAGGATTCTATCCATTCCCCGTTCACTTTACAGCGTTTTCCCAAAAAAAGACTTGACAACCGCCCCGGTTTGGAGTGTAATTTATAAAAACAGATCAGCAGCCCCAGGGAGGAATACAAATGGGCTTGTTCCGGCGCTATCAGGGCAGCTACCTCAGCTATGTGCTGGCCTTTTTTTGGTACTACTTCGCCATGGCGGTGTTCACCTCGGTGCTTTCGGTTTATTTGACCGGTCTTGGCAAATCTGCCTCGGAGATGAGCTTTATTGTCTCCGCCTCCGGGATTTTCTCCTTTTTCGCGGTGCCTCTGGCGGGAAGCCTGAACGACCGCACCGCCCGCCCCAAGCTGCTAAGCTGCGGCATGCTGCTGGGCGCGGGGGCGCTGGGGCTGGTCTTTGCCATGTCCCGGTCAGTGTGGGCGCTGTTTCTGCTCAACGGGCTGATTATGTCCCTCATCAATTCCATCCTGCCCATCTGCGAGCGGATGGCGGGGGCCAGCAAATACCGCTACGGCGCTTTGCGGGTGTGGGGAACCCTGGGCTACGCCGCCGGCGCTCAAGGAGCCGGTCTTGCCCTGGAGTATGTGGAGCCGGCCTTTATTTTTGTGCTGCTGCTGGCCTCTTCCCTGCTGGCGGCGGCGGGCTTTTGCGGCGCCGAAACCCCTTCCGCCGTCTCCCCAAAAAGGGAGGCGCTCCCCGCCCCGGAAAAACGGCCCGGACTGCTGGCCGTGCTGTCCAACCCCAGCTTCCTGCTGTTTTTGTGCATTGTCTGCCTGTTCGGCGGCAGCCAGGGAGTAAACAACACCTATGCCCCCATGCTGCTCACCCGTCTGGGAGTGCCAGCCTCCGCCGTGGGAACCGTGCTGTTTTTCAGCACCCTGGTGGAGTTCCCCATCATCCTGTTCTCTCACAGGTTTATGGACCGCTTTTCCGGCAAGGCTCTGCTTTTGTGCTGCTTTGCCATCACCATTGTCCAGTTTCTGTGCTACGGGCTGTTTCCCTGGGCTGGGGCGGTAATTCCCGTCATGGTGCTGCTGAAGGCAGTCGCCTCCACCCTGTTTAACATGATTAACCTGAAGGTCACCCGAAACCTGATGGACCCCCGGCTGACCACCACCTGTCTGTCGGTTATCAATTCTGTTTCCAGCATGGCGGGAATCCTGCTGCAAAACGCGGGCGGCCTGCTGGTGGACCGAACGGACATCCCCCTGCTGTACCTGTGCCTTACCGTCCTGAATCTGGCCGGGCTGGTTCTGGCCCTCTTTTTAAAGCTGGGCAACCAGGAAAAGGTCTTTAGCTGACAGCTTCCTTTTCAGCGCCGTCAGGCATCCTATCATCCCATCTTATTCTTTCGCAAAGGAGCGATTTGATATGAACGAATTTCCCCGCACCACCGTGGGAGGGGTCTCCCTCTCCCGTATGCTCATCGGCACCAACTGGCTGCTGGGATGGAGCCACACCAGCGCCTCCGCCGACGAGATGATCCGCCGCCGCTATGACAGCGCCGAAGCCTTCAAGCCTGTGCTGGAGGCCTATCTCCGCCACGGAGTGGACACCATTATGGCGCCCTTTGGGGCCTCTCCCCAGCTGGTGGAGGCCATTCGGGACACAGAGCAGAAGCTGGGACGGGGAATCATCCTGGTGGACACCCCCACCCTGAACGTGGATGACAATCCCCAGGCCCGGCAGGAGGCGGAGCAAACCGTAAAGGAGTCCGCCAAGCGGGGCGCCAAGTTCTGCCTGCTACACCACTCCTGCGCCGAGCAGCTGGTGGACAAGAACAAAGGCGTCATCCGCCGGCTGGATGACTACACCAAGATGATCCGGGACGCGGGGATGATCCCCGGCCTGTCCGCCCACATGCCGGAGCTGATCGTCTACTCTGACGCGAACGGCTACGACGTGGAGACCTACATTCAGATTTTCAACTGCATGGGCTTTTTGATGCAGGTGGAGATTGAAACCGTGGCCTCCATCATCCAGAACGCCAAAAAGCCGGTGATGACCATCAAGTCCATGGCTGCCGGCCGGTGCAGCCCCTATGTGGGCCTGACCTTCTCCTGGAACGCCATCCGGGAGCGGGACATGGTCACGGTGGGGGCCTTCTCTCCTCAAGAGGTGGAGGAGGACGTGGAAATCTCCCTGGCCGCCATCCAGCACCGCTTCCCCGACCTGGAGAAGCGCTCCAGCCCCAACCAGGACCAGGCGGCGTTTGGTTAAAAAAAGCGAAAAGAAAAGAAGCCCAGGGCGTTTCTGGGCTTCTTGTTTTATGGGGTTTGGGGCGGCCTCATCTATGGTGCGCATGCGCGTTACCCTTTTGATAAGTTGATAAGCACGAGCGAAGCGAGCTACCCCAGGCACGACTTGAGAACCCAGGCACTGGGCTTACAGCAAGCTCTTATACAGCTCTGCGATTTCTTCCTCGCTGGTGTCTCTCGGGTTGCCGGGGAAGTAAACCGCCGAGCGGTTTACAGGGAGAATCCCTCGAAGTCTGAGAGACTTCGTTTTCGCTGGGCGAAAAACCGGGATTCTCTCCCCTATGGCCTTCCTAACTTACAGCAAGCTCTTATACAGCTCTGCAATCTCTTCCTCGCTGGTGTCGCGGGGATTGCCGGGGCAGCAGGCGTCGGCGTAGGCGGACTTGGACAGGAAGGCCACGTCCTCCTCCTTCAAAATACCGTTCAGGTTGGCGGGGATGCCCACATCGGCGGAAAGCTGCTTCACCGCGGCAATGGTGGCGTCGGCGGCTTCCTCGTCGGTCATGGCGTCAATACCGGGAACCTGCATGGCCTTGCCAATGGCCCGGTAGCGCTTGCCAGCCACAGCCTTGTTGTACTCCAGGCCGGTGGGCAGAATGATGGCGCAGGCCACGCCGTGGGGGGTGTCATACAGGGCGGACAGGCCGTGAGCCATGGAGTGGACAATGCCCAGGCCCACATTGGAGAAGCCCATGCCGGCAATGTACTGGCCCAGGGCCATGCCCTCCCGGCCCTCGGGAGTGTTGGCCACAGCGCCCCGCAGGGACTTGGCGATGATCTCAATGGCCTTCAGGTGGAACATATCGGACAGCTCCCAGGCGCCCTTGGTGATGTAGCCCTCGATGGCGTGGGTCAGGGCGTCCATGCCGGTGGCGGCGGTGAGGCCCTTGGGCATGGATGCCATCATGTCCGGGTCCACAATGGCCACCACGGGGATGTCGTGGGGGTCCACGCAGACAAACTTCCGGTTCTTCTCCACATCGGTGATGACGTAGTTGATGGTGACCTCCGCGGCGGTGCCGGCGGTGGTGGGAACCGCGATGATGGGCAGGCAGGGGTTCTTGGTGGGGGCGGTGCCTTCCAGAGAGCGAACGTCGGCGTACTCCGGGTTGGTGATGATGATGCCGATAGCCTTGGCGGTATCCATGGAGGAGCCGCCGCCAATGGCGATGATACAGTCGGCCCCAGCCTTCTTGCAGGCCTCCACGCCGTCCTTTACATTCTCAATGGTGGGGTTGGGCTTGATCTCCGAATAGATCTCATAAGCGACGCCAGCCTGGTCCAGCACGTCGGTGACCTTCTTGGTGACGCCAAACTTCAGCAGGTCGGGGTCGGAGCAGACCAGGGCCTTTTCCAGTCCCCGGGCCTTCACCTCTCCGGCAATCTCCTGGATGGCTCCCTTGCCGTGATAGGAGGTCTCATTCAAGATAAAACGGTTTGCCATACTGCAACAACTTCCTTTCGCAAAATCCCAGTGTCAGCGCCCAAGGGCGCTTTTTTACTCTGATAAAATTGTAGCAAGTAGTTTTTCAAAAAACAAGTGACACTTTGGGCAAAGTGTCACACAGCGGGCAAAAAAAACAGCGGCCTTTTTCCAGGCCGCCTCTACTCCCGCTCCCGCATGGCGTCGATCAGGCGGGAAAGGGCCTCCACCTCCCGGGGACTCAGCCCCTGGGTGTGCAGCACCGGCTCCCCCTCCCCCTGGGAGAACACCAGGGCGTCCACCGAAAAGTCCAGCAACTCCATCATCTGGAACAGCAGGGGAACCGAGGGGTTGCGCCGGCCACCTTCGATATTGGCCAAATGAATTTGGGAAATTTCCAAAATCTCCGCCAGCTGTTCCTGGGTGTACCCCTTTTTCACCCGCGCCTGTTGAATGATCTCTCCCAGCAAATACTTGTCCATAGCGGCCCCTCCTTTAAGTTAATCTTAAAGGATATATTTTCCCTTGCACACTTTCTTAAAGAATGATATAATATATCTTATAAGAATAAGCAAGGAGCGTGTCGCTCATGGAACAAAAGCCTCACTCCGAAGAATCCATTCGCCTGATGGCCCAGGTGGAGGCGGCTTACCAGGCGGGGGACGTAAAGGCGCTGCTGCGGATTTACCGCTGGCTCACCGCCTGCCGCGGCCCTTCCCAGGAAGAGCTGGACCGGCAAATCCAAAAAACGCGGTTTGGCGCATAAAAATTCCCCCGGCAGCTGCCGGGGGAGTTTTTTGTTTAGTGCAGGTCCGAAAGCAGTTCTCCCAGGCGGGCGGGCATGGCCTCCAAAAGCAGGTCCACCAGCTCGGGAATGGGCCGCTCCATGCCCTGGGTCACCCACTCCACCGTCATCTGGATAGAGCCCTCGCAGTACATCCGCAGCAAAAAGGCAAGGTGGTCTGGCAAAGCGGCGGTCCCCAGCCTTTTCTTGATGATGCCGGTGTAAAACTCCAGAATGCACTGATAGTCATAGGCCACCACCGAGTTGCAGTCCTGAGAGCGGAAGGCCTGGGTAAAAAAGGTGCGCTCCCCCTTGAGAAACTCAAACTTTTTAATCAATCCCTCCCGCAGCGTCAGGCCGGCGCCCATCTGCTTGAAGGAGCGCTGGGCCAGCTGCTCAAAGTGCCAGTTCACCAGGTCGTACTTGTCCTTAAAGTTGCGGTAGAAGGTCTGCCGGGTGACGCCCGCCCGCTCCACAATCTGGGTGACGGTGATCTTGTCCAGAGAGGTATGCTCCATCTCCTCCTTGATGGCCCGGGCCAGCTTGTCGCGGGTGCGCTCCTGAGCTTCCATGGGCCTCACTCCTCCACGACCCTTTCCAGAAACACCCGTTCCCGGAACAGGCCGGTGGTCTGGGCCTTTTCCTCCCGGGTGTGGCGGATCTCCCCGTCGGTCCAGCCTTGCAGGTGGGCCAGCTCCTCCAGCACCTCCAGAATATCCCCCAGCTCGTCCAGGTTCTTTTCCTCCAGAAATTCCTCCACCTCTTCCCGCAGCTTTTTCTCCAGGCACTGGATGAATTCCTCGTCGTCCAGGGTGCGGATCACCGGGGTCTGCCCCTTTTCCCGGATGATGTCGGGGATATAGTCCCGCACCAGCTTGTTCACAATCCGTTCCTTCATAGGAGGTCCTCCTTCCACTTTTTTCACCATATCGCGGCCGCTCCCTCCTCAAGCTGGAAATTCCGCCCAAAGCGGGAGCCTCTGTCAGCTTGCGCTGCCCTGTCCGCCGCAGGCAAAGGCGGCGCACTGGGCGATAAACCGGTCCCTGCTTTCCGAGAAGGACTGGCTCCCCCATTTCCAGGGCGGGTCCCCTTCCCGAAGAGGATGCTTGTCCGAAACCATCAGGGCCACGGTGCACTCCATGCCGTAATAGGCGCACACCGCAGCCACGGCGGAGGCCTCCATGTCCACGGCGGCGCAGCCCAGCTCCCGCCACCGCTCCTCCTTCTCAAAGGTCTGGCGGTAGGGGGCGTCCGTGGTCACTGTGGGCAGACGCCTCACCGAAAAGCCCCCTTTCTCCAGGTACTTCCCCAGGTTCTCCCCTTGGAGGGAGGGCACCTCCACAAAGCCCTCCTCCTGCCGGTAGTGAAAGGAGGTTCCCTCCTCGCTCCAAAGCCTTTCCGGCAGCAGCACCTCCCCCACGGAAAGCTCCGGGGCAAAGCCGCCGCACAGCCCCACCAGCAGCAGGCTTTTCACCCCCAGAGCGTGAAGGGTTTCCACGGTACAGGCGGCCTGGGGCGCCCCATAGCCCCCGTGGAGAAAGCAGGCCTGGGGACAGCCCTCCACCTGGTACACCGGAGAATGGGTGATAAATCCGGGCAGCTGCTCCATAGTCTGAGAAGCCTTGAAACGCTCCCTCAGCACGGGCAGGCCTTTTCCCAGGCAAAACACCACCGCCCTCTGGGGCAGGTCGGGCATCACCGTGTCTGGGTACTTGCTTTGGATGTGCTTTCCCGGCTGGATCACCGGGGCGGAATGGTCCTGTGGTGAAAACCAGTTCATCGCGTCTCTTCCTTTCTCTGGAAAATCTCTCACACCCGTCCGGCCATGTCCAGCAGCAGGCGCTGGGTGTCCTCCCAGCCCAGGCAGGGGTCGGTGATGGACTTGCCGTAGACCCGCTCTCCTTCTATGGGCTGACAGCCCTCCTCCAAATAGCTTTCGATCATCACGCCCTTCACCAAGGCTCTCAGGTCCTGGCTGTGGCGGCGGCTGTGGAGCACTTCGCTGACAATGCGGGGCTGTTCCTTATAGTTCTTGTCCGAGTTGGAGTGGTTGGCGTCCACCACCACCGCCGGGAACCGCAGCCCCCGCTTTTGGTACAGCTCCCACAGGCGCATCAAGTCCTCATAGTGATAGTTGGGTACGCAGGTGCCGTATTTGTCCACGCCGCCCCGGAGAATGGCGTGGGCCAGGGGGTTGCCGGTGGTGGTCACATCCCAGCCCCGGTACAGGAAGGTGTGGCCGCTCTGGGCCGCCTGAATGGAGTTGAGCATCACCGACAGGTCGCCGCTGGTGGGGTTCTTCATGCCCACGGGAATGTCCATGCCGCTGGCGGTAAGCCGGTGCTGCTGGTTCTCCACGGACCGGGCGCCCACCGCCTCGTAGGAGAGCACGTCGTCCAGATAGCTGCGGTTCTCGGGATAGAGCATCTCGTCGGCAGCGGTAAGGCCGCTTTCCTCCATCACCCGAATGTGCAGCCGCCGGATGGCGATGATGCCCCCCAGCAGGTCCGGGGCCTTGTCCGGGCTGGGCTGGTGGAGCATCCCCTTATAGCCCGCGCCGGTGGTCCGGGGCTTGTTGGTGTACACCCGGGGGATCAGCAGCAGCTTGTCCTCCACCTGCTCCTGAAGCTTGGCCAGGCGGACAGCGTACTCCAGCACCGCGTCCTCCCGGTCGGCGGAGCAGGGACCTACCACCACCAGGAATTTCTGGCTGCTTCCCTCAAACACTGCCCGGATTTCCTCGTCCCGCCGGGCCTTCTGGGCGGCCAGCCCGGGAGACAGGGGGTACTCCCCCTTCAGCTCTTGGGGGCTGGGCAGCTGGCGGTTATACTTCATGGACATGGGGGATTCCTTCTTTCTGGGATGGGATTTCCTCTTTCTCGGTGTTGCTTTCCAGCAGCCGCTGGATGCCCTCGCCGGTGTAGGAGAGCAGTCTGCCGTACCGCCAGGCGATGTCCCGGCGCTTTTCCGGCGTATAGGCTCCGGCCTCCACGGCGGCCTGCTTTTCCGCCTTCAGGGCCAGGTACTCCTGGATGGCGCTGTCCTCCTGATAGAACAGGGCGTTGTACTTCCCCTGGTTCATGGACAGGGGAAACAGGTCCGTCAGCAGGGGGACATCCTCCACATACAGCTTGACGCCGTACTTTTGGCAAAGCTCCTGAAAATAGGGCAGATATTCGTCCCGCTCCTCACGGGTGGGACAGGGGTGGGCCAGGGCCAGGCTCTTCACTCCCGCCCGGACCATCTCGCAAAAGCAGTCCGCTGCTCCCAGCTCGTAGGAAAAATGGTCAATGCTCCTCATGGCCGTCCTCCTTGCCGTCTGTGTTTGGTTTCTGTTTTTTCGGCGCCAGCTGGCCCAAAGCCGCCCCCAGCAGCATCCCCAGGGACATGGAAAGGCCCAGCTCCATTTGCAGCAAGCAGGAAAGCCCCGCGCCCAGGGCCAGTCCCAAGCACATGCCCTCGGTGAGATAGCTGCTCCTCTCCCGCTGATGGTTGGCCGCCAGCAGGGCCACGGTCACCCCAATGGCCACAAAGGGCAGAGCCGCCATAAAAAAGTCCGCCACGCCCGCCGCCTCCTTCTGAATGAATATAGATATACTATACCACAGCTTTCCCAAAAGGGGAAGGAGCGCCCCCACTGAAAATACCAAAATGAGCATCTAAGGAAAAAAGCTAGGAAATATGCGGCTTTCACCAGATGCTCACATGAGCATCTTAGAAACAGTAACGGCTCTTTAGATGCTCACCTGAGCATCTTAGCAAACCCGCATAAACACTGGGTTTTTCGCCTAAGATGCTCATTTTCTCATCTTAGGCTCTGGGGCAACTTCTGCGTGGCCGTCCGCTTCAGCGGCTATCTGCTTCACAGCGTGCGCCGCTTGCGCTGCTTTCCTTTTCCCGGCTGCGCCGGTTTTTAAGGTCGAAACTTTTTGAAAAAAGTTTCATCAAAAACTTTTTCCCGCCTCCGGGCCTTTGGCCCTGCGGCGCGCACGTGCGTTAGCCTCTCAATCAGGCGCGGCCCTCAGCCGCCGCCCCAGGGCGCGTCTTGCTCAGCGGGAGCACCCGCCTAGACCACTTGGAAGATGTAGAATTTCAGATAGTCTGTTTCCGGCACATTCCACAGGATGGGATGGTCCGGCCCCTGGGCGCGGGCTTCCACCAGGCGCAGCTCCACCTGGGCGTCGGCGGCGGCGCTTTGGAGCATCTTCCGGAACAAGGCGTCCGTCATAAAGTGCGAGCAGGAGCAGGTGGCCAAATACCCGCCCCGGGGCAGCGCCTTCATGGCCCGGTAGTTGATCTCCTTGTAGCCCCGCTGGGCGTTTTTCACCGTCTTGCCGGACTTGGTGAAGGCCGGCGGGTCCAGAATGATGTAGTCAAACTCCCCCGGGGTCAAATTGGGCAGCAGGTCAAAGACGTTGGCCGCCTGATACTCCACCTCCAGGCCGTTGAGAGCGGCGTTTTCTCTGGCGCAGGCAAGAGCGCTCTCCGACACGTCTACGCTCACCACCCGCTTGGCCCCGGCCTTGGCGCAGTTCAGCCCAAAGGAGCCGGTGTGGGTGAAGCAGTCCAGCACGGTCCTCCCCGGGGCGATGCGGGCCGCCGCGGCCCGGTTGTACTTCTGGTCCAGGAAAAACCCGGTCTTTTGGCCGTTTTCAAAGTCCACCTGATAGCGGATGCCGTTTTCCACAATCTGGGTCACGGTGGATTCGGGCAGGGACTTTCCCGGCAGGGGATACCAGCCCTTGCCCTGCTCCATCCCCTCCAGCTCCCGAAGCTTCACGTCGTTGCGCTGATACAGACCCCGGACCGTCTCTCCATCGGCCTCCATCGCCTCTGCCAAGGCGGGGAAAATCCAGTCCTTTCGCAGCTCCGTGCCCAGGCACAGGGTCTGGGCCACCAGAATGTCCCCAAACCGGTCCACGGTAAGCCCCGGAAAGTGGTCAGCCTCCCCAAAGATCAGCCGGCAGCAGGAAAGGTCCGGCCCCATCACGGCCTTGCGGTAGTCCCAGGCGTATTGGACCCGGCGGCGGAAGAAGGCCTCATCGAATTTGTCGTTGGCGTTTTGAGAGAGCATCCGCACCCGGATTTTGGAGTGGGAGTTGTAGGTCCCCGTACCCAAATACCGCCCCTTGGGGCTTCGCACGTCGCAGAGAGCGCCGTCCTCCAGGGCGCCCTCCTGGGCGGTGATCTCGTTGTCAAACACCCAGGGGTGTCCCTCCTGGGCGCGCTTGGCTCCCCGGGCGCCGATGGTGACAAAGGGGTAAGGCCGGTCAGCTTTCATGGCGGTTCTCCTTTCTGCTCAGCCGCACCACACACTCGATGTGCTGTGTGTGGGGGAACATGTCCACGGGCTGGATCTTCTCAATCCGGTAATGGTTGGCCTGCAAAATGCCCAGGTCCCGGGAAAGGGTCTCCGGGTCGCAGGAGATGTACACCACCCGCCGGGGAGCGCAGGCGGCAAGGGCCGTGAGAAATTCCTGGCTGGCGCCGGCCCGGGGCGGGTCCAGAAACACCACGTCCCAGCGCTCTCCCTCCAGGGCGGCATCAGCCAGAAACTCCCCCGCGTCCCCCTGGGTGAACCAGGCGTTTTTCACCCCGTTCTCCCTGGCGTTCTGGATGGCGTCCTTCACGGCCTGGGGGTTCAGTTCCACCCCCAGCACCTGGCCGGCGCCGTGCTTGGCCGCCACCAGGCCGATGGTGCCAATGCCGCAGTAGGCGTCCAGCACACGCTCCTTCCCGGTAAGCCCGGCAAACTCCATAGCCTTGTTGTAGAGGACCTGGGTCTGGACAGGGTTAATCTGGTAAAAGGACTTGGCCGAGATGCGAAACCGGCACCCGCACAGCTCGTCCACAATGGTCCCCGGGCCGTAAAGCACCTTTTCCTGGTCCCCCAGCACCAGGGAGGTGCGCTTGCCGTTGACGTTTTGCAAAACGGTGGTGATCTCCGGGTGCAGCCGCAAAAGCTTTTCCACAAAGTGGCGCTTGGCGGTGAACACCGGGGTGCCCGTCACCAGCACCACCATCACCTGGCCGGTGGAAAAGGCCCGCTTCACCAGCACATGGCGGAGAAACCCCCGGCCGGTGTTCTCGTCATAGGCGGTCAGCTTAAAGTCCCGCAGCAGCCCCCGGATGGAGACGATGATCCTGTCGGCGGTTTCGTCCTCGGTCTGGCAGGAATCCACAGGCACAATCCAGTGGGTGCTGGACTGGTACACCCCGCTGATGATCCTTCCCCGGCGCTTGTCATAGGCAAAGGCCGCCTGCACCTTATTGCGATAGTGATAGGGAGTCTCCATGCCCAAAATGGGCTGAACCTTCCCAAACCTGCCCAGCAGCCTTTGGCAGCGGTCCTGCTTCCAGGCAAGCTGCCTGGGATAGCTGAGGTTTTGCAGCTGGCAGCCGCCGCATTTCCGGTACACCGGGCAGGGGGCTTTCCCCTCTGGGGCGGGCGCCTGGGAAGGCTTTGGGGAATTTCTGGTTTCCATGTGGTTGCTCCTTTCGGGAAAAGGGAACAGGCCCGCCGGGAAAAGCTCCCAGGGCGGGCCTGTTCCACAGGGCATTGTCCCTTGTATCTTGTATACTTGGACGGCGTCCCGCAAAGCCCGCCTAACGGCTTTGGGGCGCTGCCTTAAAACTTTCGGAACCGCTGGTAGCGCTGGGCAAGCAGCTCCTCCACCGGCAGCTGCTCCAGCTGAGAAAGGGCAGCTGCCAGCTCTGTCTGAATGTGCTGATAGGTCTGGGAGAAGTCCTTCTCCTCGGCAATCACCTGCTCCACCACCCCCAGCTCCAGCATGTCCTGGGCGGTCAGGCGCAGGCAGTCGGCGGCGTCCTTCACCTTTTTGGAGTCCTTCCACAGAATGCTGGCGCAGCCCTCGGGAGAGATCACCGAGTACACAGCGTTTTCCAGTATCCACACCCGGTCAGCCAGGGCCAGGGCCAAAGCCCCGCCGCTGCCTCCCTCGCCGATGAGTACGGAGACAATGGGGGTTTTCAGCCCGGCCATAGCCAGCAGGTTTTCCGCGATGGCCTGGCCCTGGCCCCGCTCCTCGGCACCCATGCCGCAGAAGGCCCCGGCAGTATCCACAAAGCACACCACCGGACGGCGGAATTTCTCCGCCTGCTCCATCAGCCGCAATGCCTTGCGGTAACCCTCTGGGTTGGGAGAGCCAAAGTTGCGCTTCACCCGCTCCCGCATGTCCTTGCCCTTTTCCATGGCGATCACGGTGACGGGCCTGCCGCCCAGGGTGGCAATGCCCCCCACAATGGCTGGGTCGTCGGCAAAACGCCGGTCCCCATGAAACTCGATAAAGTCCTGAAAGATATTCTCAATGTAGGAAAGCCCGGTGGGACGGTCCTTGGCCCGGGCCAGCAGCACCTTTTCATACGCGCCCATTTAAGCCGCCCCCCTTCTGTGAAGCCGCAGCAGCTTCTGGATAACTTCCTTCTGCTGGGTGCGGGGAACAATCAGGTCCACAAAGCCGTGCTCCAGCAAAAACTCCGCCTTTTGAAAGCCCTGGGGCAGCTTTTTGCGGATGGTCTGCTCAATCACCCTGGCCCCGGCAAAGCCGATGGTGGCCCCCGGCTCCGCCATAATCACGTCCCCGTCCATGGCGAAGCTGGCGGTAACGCCACCCGTGGTGGGGTCGGTGAGCACCGTCAGGTAGAAATTGCCCCGATCTGAGTGCTGCCGCAGGGCAGCGCTGGTTTTCGCCATCTGCATCAGAGAGAGGATCCCCTCCTGCATGCGGGCGCCGCCGGAGACGGTAAAGCCCACCACCGGCAGGGAACGCTCTGTGGCGTACTCAAACAGCCGGGTGATCTTCTCGCCCACCACGGTTCCCATGCTGCCAATCATAAAGTTGGGGTCCATCACAAACAGGGCGCAGGGTTCCCCGCCTACCTGGGCGGTGCCGCACACCACGCCCTCCTTCTCCCGAGAGGCCAGCTTGGCGTTGCGGAGCTTTTGGTCATAGCCGGGAAAGTCCAGAATGTCCCGGCTGAGCATGTCGCCGTACAGCTCCTGAAAGCTGTCCTCGTCCGTCAGATAGCCAATCCGGTCCCGCGGCCCAATGCGGAAATGATACCCGCAGGCGGTGCACACCTGCTGGTTGTCCTGCAATTCACTCAGGGGCAGCTGCACGCCGCAGTGGGGACAGGTGGTGCGAATACCCGCGTCCTCCTCCGGCACCGGCTTGCCGCCCTTTTCCAGCTCGTTTTGGGGCGAGCGGAACAGGCCCATCAAATTCATAGCTTGCCATCACCCTTCTGTATGGTACTCCAAGGGACGCTTACCGCCCCTTGTGGAACGTCCTCATAAAATCGGTGTAATAGTCGCCCTTCTTAAAGCGCTCGTCCCGGATGATCTCAATCTGGTCCTCGATGTTGTTTTTGGTGCCGCCCACCACCAGCTCGCTGAGGGCGGCGGTCATCTTGCGGATGGCCTCCTCCCGGGTGGAGGAGTAGACAATCATCTTGCCCAGCATACTGTCGTAATAGGGGGGAATTTCATACCCCTGATAGAGAAAGGTGTCAAACCGCACCCAAGGCCCGCCGGGAGTGTGGAAAAAGTCCACCCGGCCGGGACCCATGGCGTTGATCCGGCACTCGATAGCGGCTCCCCGCACATGGATGTCCTCCTGGGTAAAGTCCAGGGGAACCCCGGCGGCAATGCGGATCTGCCACTTGACAATGTCAATGCCCGTCACCAGCTCGGAGACGGGATGCTCCACCTGCAGCCGGGTGTTCATCTCCATAAAGTAAAAGTTTTTGTCCCGGTCCATCAAAAACTCCACCGTGCCGGCGTTGACATAGCCCGAGGCCTTGGCGGCCCGGGCAGCGGTCTCCATCAGCCTTTGCCGAATGTCCGGGCTTACCCCGGGGGAGGGGGACTCCTCAATCAGCTTCTGGTTGTTCCGCTGGATGGAGCACTCCCGCTCTCCCAGGCAGACAATGTTCCCCTCCTGGTCGGCCAGCAGCTGGACCTCGATGTGCTTGACCGGGTCCAGATACTTTTCCATGTACATGCGGCCGTCCCCAAAGGCCTTTTGGGCCTCGCTGGAGGCGGTCTCAAAGGCCCGCTCCATGTCCTCGGGCCGCTCCACAAGGCGGATGCCCTTGCCGCCGCCCCCGGCGCTGGCCTTAATCAGCACCGGATAGCCAATTCTCTCCGCCGCTGCCTTGGCCTCCTGTCCGTCCTTCAAAATGTCGGTGCCCGGAGTGGTGGGCACGTTGTTCTCCTTCATCAGACGGCGGGCGGCATCCTTGTCCCCCATGCTGGAGATCACCTGGGCGGGAGGCCCGATAAACACAATGCCGTACCGCTTGCACAGGGCGGCGAACTGGGCGTTTTCCGAGAGGAACCCGTACCCGGGATGGATGGCCTGGGCATGGGTGGCAATGGCCGCGCTGATAATCCGCTCCCCGTTTAAATAGCTGTCCTCCGCCCGGGGACCGCCAATGCACACGGCCTCGTCCGCCAGCGCCACATGGAGGGACTCCTGATCGGCCTGGGAATACACCGCCACAGTGGCAATGCCCATCTCCTTACAGGCCCGGATAATCCGGATGGCAATCTCCCCCCGGTTGGCAATTAAAATTTTCGTGAACACATCTCTTCATCCTTTCCGCAAAAGGCGGGCGTCCGCCTTATTCGGATTTCACCAGGGCAAAGGAAAACTCGGCGCTGACGCAGAGCTTGCCGTTGACCATGCCCTTGCCCTTGGCAAAGTAAAAGCTGCCCCGCTGCCGGGTGATCTGGCACTCTGTCTCCAGGGTGTCGCCGGGCTTCACCTGGCCCCGGAACTTCACCTTATCCAAAGAGGTGAACAGGGGGGTGCAGCCCTCCGCGGCGCCGCTTGCCAGCAGCACGCAGGCAGACTGGGCCAGCATCTCGCACTGGATGACCCCCGGCACCACGGGATTTCCCGGAAAATGCCCCTGGAGGAAAAACTCGTCCCCCCGGATATGGCACTTGCCGTGGGCCACCCCGTCGATCAGCTCCACCTCGTCCACCAGCAGCATCGGCTCCCGGTGGGGGAGGATTTTTTTTATCTCTTCTTTATTCATAACAAAACGTTCCTCCTGTTGCAATGGACACAGTTTCCTACTTGAAATAAGAAAATGAGCAAGTTTCCAATTTTCTCAGGTTTTATGCGGGTTTGCGGCCTCGCTCACATGAACGAGGCTGTTTTTAACTCGCTCATTTCCCCATCAGCCTCGCTCACCTGAACAAGTCTGCCAGGCCGCATAAACACTGGTTTTTTTGCAGACTCGCTCATTTCCATTTCTCCGGCCCTGGGGCAACGCACCGCGAAGCGCTTAAAAGTTTTGCCAGCTTTTTCAAAAGCTGCAGGGTGTGGGACAGCGTCCCACGGCCCTAAGGGGGGTGCGGGACCGTAGGTCCTGCCTTCCCATACTCCAAAAAAGGGGGGACGGATGTCCCCCTCTTGGGGTGGCACAGAGCCCGGGGTTTTTGCTTGTGGAAGGGGCGGGCAGGGTGGCACAGAGACCGCTTCAGCGGCTACCGCCTTCGGCGTATGCGCCGCTTGCACTGCACTTCTTCCACCGGCTGCGCCGGTTAAGGCCGTGGAGCTCTGCTCCACACCTCGCAAACTTTTGAAAAAGTTTGATCAAAACTTTTCCTTGTCTCTATCTCACCCAAGTGCGACCCCTTACACAATGCGGAACAGGGGCTGGTCAAACTCCACCACCTGGCCGTTGCCCACGCAGATCTCCGCCACGGTGCCGTCCACCTCGGCGGGGATCTCGTTCATCAGCTTCATCGCCTCGATAATGCACAGAGTGTCGCCCTTCTTCACCTGGTCGCCCACCTCCACAAAGGGCCGGGCGTCCGGGCTGGGGGCGGAGTAAAACACGCCCACCGTGGGAGAAAGCACCAGGGTGCCTTCCTTTGCCGGCTGGGGCGCCTCGTGGGTGACGCCCAAGGCCTGGGCTCCCGCTGCAACGGCGGGAACCGCCGCCGGAGCCGCGGGGGCGGCAATCACCTCTTGCCGGCGCTCCAGCTTCAGCGTGGTCTCCCCCTCGGAAAGCTCCAGAGCCGTCAGGCCCGTTTCCTGCATCAGCCTTGCCAGGCTTTCAATCTTTGTAACATCCATAGCTTAAACCCTCCGGAAAGCAAGATAGGCATTGTGGCCGCCAAAGCCCAGAGACGCCGACAGCGCCAGATCCACCTGGGCCTCCCGGGCCTGGTTGGGAACGTAGTCCAGATCGCACTCCGGGTCCGGCTCCTGATAGCCGATGGTGGGAGGCACCACGCCCTCCTTCACCGCCAGCACGCAGGCAATGGCCTCCACAGCCCCGGCGGCCCCCAGCATGTGGCCGGTCATGGACTTGGTGGAGGAGATCATGCACTTTCTGGCGTTCTCCTCGCCCAAGGCGCGCTTGATGGCCTTTGTCTCGCCGGCGTCGTTTAAGGGGGTGCTGGTGCCGTGGGCGTTGATGTACAGCTTGGAACAGTCCTCACAGCCGCCGGCCTCCTCCAAGGCCATTTTCAAAGCGGCGGCGCCGCCCAGGCCCTCGGGCTGAGGCGCGGTGATGTGGTAGGCGTCGCAGGTGACGCCGTAGCCGCACAGCTCCCCATAGATCTTGGCGCCCCGGGCAACCGCGTGCTCATACTCCTCCAGCATCAGCGCGCCGGCGCCCTCGCCCATGACAAAGCCGCTGCGGCGGGCGTCGAAGGGAGTGCAGGCGATGGAGGGGTCCTCCTGGGTGGACAGGGCCTTCATGTTGGAAAAGCCCGCCACGCCAATGGGGATGATAGCCGCCTCGGCGCCGCCGGTGAGCACCGCGTCCAGATAGCCGTGCTTAATGGCCCGGTAGGCCTCGCCAATGGCGTTGTTGCCGGTGGCGCAGGCGGTGACAATGGGGATGGAGGCCCCCTGGAAATTGTACTTGATGGCGATGAGACCGCCGGCCATGTTGATAATCATCCCCGGCACAAAGAAGGGGGACACCCGCCGGGGGCCCTTCTCCATGAGGACTTTCTGCTCCTCGGCAAAGGTGCTCATGCCGCCGATGCCGGAGCCAAAGTAGGTGCCAATGCGCTCGGGGGGCAGAGTCCCCTTGACGCCGCTCTCCTCCACGGCCTGGGTGGCCGCGGCCATGGCGTACTGGCAGAACACGTCAAACTTGCGCAACTCGGACTTCTCCATGTACCGCAGGGGGTCAAAGTCCTTTACCTCGGCGGCCACCTTCACCTTATACTCGGCGGTGTCAAAGTGGGTGATAGGCCCAATGCCGCACTTGCCGCTTTTCAGGCTCTCCCAAAAGGAGGGCACGTCGTTTCCCACAGGGGTGACGCACCCCATGCCGGTCACTACCACTCTTCTCATATGGCCAGCCCTCCGTCCACCCGGATGGTCTCCCCGGTGATGTAGTCGCTTTCGGGAGAGGCCAAAAACAGGGCCACGTTGGCCACGTCCTCGGGAGTGCCCATCTTCCTCATGGGTACCTGCACCAGCAGGGGGTTGTCCTCCTTGATGTCCTTGGTCATGGCGGTCTCAATAAAGCCGGGGGCAATGCAGTTGCAGCACACGCCCCGGCTGCCCAGCTCCTTGGCAACGGATTTGGAAAGGCCGATGAGCCCCGCCTTGGAAGCGGCGTAGTTTACCTGGCCCACATTGCCCACCAGGCCCGCGATGGAGCTGATGTTGATGATCTTGCCGCTCTTCTTGCGCATAAAGTCCCGGTAGCAGGCGCGGATCATGTGGAAAGCGCCCTTTAGGTTGATGTCCAGCACCATGTCGTAGTCCTGGTCCTTCATGGTGACCATCAGGCCGTCCCGGGTGACGCCGGCGTTGTTCACCAAAATGTCCACCTTGCCCAGATCTTTTTTCACCTGGGCCACTGTGTCCTCCACGGCCTGCTCGTCCCGCACGTCGCAGGGATAGCACACGGCCCGGCGGCCCAGGGCTTCAATCTCTCTCTGGGTCTCCAGGGCAGGCTCCTCCGGCCCCACATAGATGATGGCCACGTCCGCGCCGTTTTCCGCCAGCTTCAGGGCAATGGCCTTTCCCAGCCCCTGAGAAGCCCCGGTGACCAGCGCGATCTTTCCTTCCAGCTTCATGTTTCACTGACCTCCTGTCCGCCCCAAAGCCGGGCGGTATGTTTGGTTTTTTCTAAAAGAAAAAGCTTTCTATGGATTGGCGTCCCCGGCGGAATCCTTTGGCCTGCCAAAGCTCCCTCCCCGCCGGGAGGCCTCTCTTGCCTGTCAGCCCTGAGCCTTCACGGCCTCCACCGCCGCCTTCAGGGTTTCCTCGTCCTGCACGTTCAGCACGGTGACGCCCTTGACGGTTTTGCGGATGAGCCCGCACAGGGTTTTTCCGGGGCCGCACTCGATGAAGGTGTCCACCCCCAGCCCGCACAGCCGCTCTACGGTTTCCTGCCAGCGCACGGGGCTTTTCACCTGGTTTACCAGCAGCTCCCTGGCGCTCTCCGCCGTGTAGGGCTCAGCGTTGAAGTTGGCGTACACCGGCACCCGGGGCTCCTGAATCCCCACGGTCTCCAGCACGGCTCCCAGCTCCTGGCTGGCACTCTCCATAAAGGGGGAATGGAACCCGCCGCTGACCGCCAGCAGCTTGGCCCGGCCGCCGGCCTCCTCCACCTTCTGGCAGAAGGCCTCGATCTGACCCTTTTCCCCGGCGCACACCAGCTGTCCGGGGCAGTTGTAGTTGACGGGCCACACCTTCTCAAAGCCGGCGCACAGCTGCTCCACCTGCTGGTTGGAGAGCTTCAGCACCGCGGCCATAGCCCCGGGATTTTCCTCCCCGGCCTTCTGCATGGCCCGGCCCCGCCTGCAAACAAAGCCGAAGCCCTCCTCCGGGGAGAACACCCCGGCAAAGCTCAGGGCCGCGATCTCCCCCAGGGAGAAGCCCGCCGCATAGTCGGGGATCACGCCTGCCTCCTCCAAGGCCTTGGCCGCGGCCAGGTCCACGCAGTACAGGCAGGGCTGGGTGTTCTCGGTGATGGACAGTTCCTCGGCAGTGCCGGTAAAGCACTGCTCACTGGTGCCGGGGCGAAGCGTGTCCGCCACGTCAAACACGGCCCGGGCGGCAGGGCTTGCCTCGCGGAGAGACTGTCCCATGCCGCTGTACTGGGCGCCCTGCCCAGCAAACACAAAGGCTATCTTACCCATTTGCCCGCTCCTTTCAGCACCTCCTCCGCCTGCTGGAACATCTCCTGGATGATCTCGGCGGCGGGCTGCTCTTTATTCACCATGCCGGCAATCTGCCCGGCCAAAAAGTCGCCGGTTTTCTCGTCGCCCTCCACAGCGGCCCGGTACAGGGCGCCGCTGCCCAGCTTTTCCAGCTCCTCGTCGGAGATCTGGCTGTACTCGGCCTTGGCGTAGTCCTTGGCGAACTGGTTCTTAATCTGCCGCACGGGATGGCCCAGCCGCTTTCCCGTGACCATGGTGGCGATGTCGTTGGCCTTCAACACCTTTTTCTTATAGTTGGGATGAACCTGGCATTCCTGGGCCACCAAAAACCGGGTGCCTACCTGAACGCCCACAGCGCCCAGCAGAAAGGCCGCGGCCACGCCTCTTCCGTCGCCAATGCCGCCGGCCGCCAGCACGGGCAGGTCCGTGGCGTCGCACACCTGGGGCACCAGCACCATGGTGGTCAGGTCTCCCACATGGCCGCCGGACTCGCCGCCCTCGGCGATAATGGCGGAGGCCCCGGCCTTGGTCACCAGCTTGGCCATGCCCACGCTGGCCACCACCGGCACCACCTTCACGCCGGCCTCCAGCCACATGGGCATAAAGCGGGAGGGGTTTCCCGCGCCGGTGGTCACCACAGGCACATGCTCCTGGGCCACCAGCTTGGCAACCTCCTCCGCGTGAGGAGACATGAGCATGACGTTGACGCCAAAGGGCTTGTCCGTCAGGCTGCGGCAAAGGTCAATCTGCTGCTTCAGGTACTCGGCGTTCAAATTCATGGCGGAGATAATTCCCAGGCCGCCCCCGTTGGACACAGCCGCCGCCAGCCTGCCCTCGGAGATCCAGGCCATGCCGCCCTGGAAAATGGGATACTCAATGCCCAAAAGGTCGCAGATGGGCGTTTTAATCATGTCTGTTCCATCCTTTCCTAAAGGTCTTGCTCTCTCTATAAATTTGCTCCGGCGGGAAGGCCCCGCCCGGTTTCACTGGGTTGCGCGCTTACCAGCGCAGCAGGCAGCACCCCGTGGAAAGCCCCCCGCCAAAGGCGGACAGCACCACATAGTCCCCGGGCTGCAGCAGCCCCTGACGGTTGGCCTCGTCCAGCAGAATGGGCTCGCTGGCAGAGGAGGTGTTGCCGTACCGGTCGATGTTGATGAGAAATTTCTCCGGGGCAATCTCCGGGATGCGCCGCCGGGCCTCGTTGATAATCCGGTAGTTTGCCTGGTGGGGGATGACAGCCTTCACCTCTTCCGGGGAGACGCCGGCCTCCTCCAGCACCTGGCGGATGTCCCGCACCATGGAGGTGACGGCGAATTTGTAGGTCTCCTGCCCCTGCATATAGACCACGTTTTTCCGCAGCTCCTTTTCAAAGAAGGGGGAGTTGTCCCACTTGGTGGGAATGGAGATCACGTCCTCGCCGCCCTTGGTGGTCAGCACCGAGGTCAGGTAGCTGTCTCCCTCCCCCAGCACGGCGGCGCCGGCCCCGTCGCCAAAGATGACACAGGTGCTCCGGTCGGTCCAGTCGATCATGCCGCTCATGCGCTCGGCGCTTACCACCAGCACCTTTTTCACCTTCCCCCTGGCAAAGAAGCCGTCGGCCACATCCAGACCAAAGACAAAGCCGGGGCAGGCCGCGTTAATATCGAAGCAGGGACAGCTGCCGGCTCCCAGCCGGTTTTGCACCATGCCCGCCAGGCCGGGAGAGATGGTGTCCGCGCTGATGGTGGTGCCGATAATCAAGTCCAGCTCCTGGGGGGAGACCCCCGCGTTTTCCAAGGCCCGCAGGGCGGCCTCTACGCCCATGTCGGTGGTGGTCTCCGTGGTGCAGACGTGGCGCTGTTTCACACCCACCCGCTTGGTAATCCACTCGTCCGAGGTCTCCACCATGCGGGAGAGGTCGTCGTTGGTAAGCACCTTCTCCGGAACAAAACTGCCCGTGCCCAGAATCTGAAAGCTCATGTTATTTCTCCTGTCCAAATACTTGTTTTTTCGATCCTGGCTCCCTGGATTTTTCCCAGGCCCGCCGGGCATTTTTCACCAGGGAGCTTAACCTCTTTATTTTATAAGAAAAGGCCCGATTTGTCAAATATTCCCGGACTCCCGCCAGGGGCAGAGCCGCCGCGCCCTCACACCACCAGCCCGCCGTTTACCCCCAGCACCTGGCCGGTGACAAAGGTGTTTTCCAGCAGGAAGGCAGCGGCCTGGGCGATTTCCTCCGGGGAGCCGATGCGCTCCAAGGGCGTCTCCTCCCGCAAAGCGGCCAGGTCCTCCGGAG
>CAJMOH010000022.1 GCA_905215055.1 uncultured bacterium | reverse complement strand
AGGAGCCTGCGCGACTTGCCCACCGCAAGCTGGGAGGGGACTTTTCCAGCAAGGCAAAAGCGCGGGCAGAGCGGCGGACCGTTTCGCCCGGCTTGGCGACGTTAGGAGCCTGCGCGACTTGCCCACCGCAGGTGGGGCCGGTGAAGCTTGACAATGCAATTTTTCTTGGAAGGACCTGTTGCAAAAGGCTCACCGTGAAAACGGTGGGCCTTTCTATACATTTGGGAGGTTATAGGGATGACAAGAAGGGAAGCCAGAGAACAGGCGTTTATTTTGGTGTTTGAGCAAGCTGTCCGCGGGGAACCCATGGACGACATTCTTCACGACGCGGCGGAAGCCAGGGACCTGATACCCAGCGCCTTTGCCGAACGAGAGGCTCTTGGCGTGGAGGAGCATCAGGCAGAGATCGACGAGACGATTGAAAAGCACATTCGCGGCTGGAGCCTGCGGCGGCTTTCAAAAGTGGCTCTGGCGCTGCTTCGCCTGGCCGTGTACGAGCTGTGCTGGGAGGATGCCATTCCGTACAGCGTGTCCATCAACGAGGCGGTGGAGCTGGCAAAAACCTACGGCGGCAAGGACGATGCCCCGTACATCAACGGCGTGCTGGCCTCTGTGGCGAAGGAGCTGCCGGAGCAGCAGGACAAGCCTCATGACTGATCTTTTTTTAGGAATCGATACCAGCAACTACACCACCTCCGCCGCGCTGCTGGAAGGGGAACAGGTGGTGGAAAACCGAAAGAAGCTTCTTCCCGTGCGCCAGGGAGAGAGGGGGCTTCGGCAAAGCGACGCGGTGTTTCACCATGTGCGCCAGCTGCCGGAGGTTCTGGGTCCCATTTTGGAGAAGCTGGACAGGCCTCCCCTTGGAATTGGTGTGTCTGTTTCTCCCACAACCCAGGAAAATTCGTACATGCCCTGCTTTCTGGTGGGGAAAAATACTGCCGGGCTGTTGGGCAAGGCGTGGGGAATTCCAGTGGAGCGCTTCTCCCACCAGCAGGGACATATTGCGGCGGCGCTGTATTCCGCTGGAAAGCTGGAGCTTTTAGGCCGGCGGTTTTTGGCGTTTCATGTGTCCGGAGGAACCACCGAGGCTTTGCTGGTTCAGCCTGGGGAGGACGGTATGCCCCAGGTGACCTTAGCGGCTCACTCCCTGGATTTAAAGGCGGGACAGGCTGTGGACCGGGTAGGCGTTTTGTTGGGATTGTCCTTTCCCTGCGGCCCCGAGCTGGAAAAGCTGGCGCTTCGCTGGGATGGGAAAATTTCCTACCGCCCTGTACTGAAAGGCCATGACTGCTCTCTCTCCGGCATTGAAAACCAGTGCAAGGCCATGCTGGACCACGGGGAACCCAGAGAGAAAATTGCCCGTCATTGCATAGAGGCCATTGGACTGGTGCTGGATAAAATGTGCGAAGGCCTGCTGCGCGATCTGGGACAGCTGCCCCTGGTGTTTTCCGGCGGCGTGTGTTCCAATACCCTGCTGCGCCAACGGCTGGGGGAGAAATATGGCGGATACTTTGCCGCGCCGGAATTTTCCTCGGATAACGGAGCCGGCGTAGCGGTGCTGGCTTGGAAAAAGAGGTGTGGCGGATGAAAGCAACGGTGCTGACAGTTTCTCAGGTGAATTTCTTCATCAAATCGCTGCTGGAAGGGGACGGGCGGCTGCAAAATGTGCTGATTTCCGGGGAAATCTCCAACTTTACCGACCATTACCGCTCCGGCCACCTGTATTTTTCCCTAAAGGATGAAAAGTCCGTCCTCAAGGCGGTGATGTTTGCCTCCGCTGCCCGGCGGCTGAAATTTCATCCCCAGGATGGCATGAAGGTGCTGATCCGCGGCCGGGTGTCGGTGTACGAGCCGTCCGGACAGTACCAGCTGTACGCCGAGGATATGCAGCCGGAGGGCATTGGCGCTTTGAACTTGGCCTTTGAGCAGCTGAAGGAGCGCCTTGCCGCCGAAGGTCTGTTTGACCAGGAGCACAAGCGGTCCATTCCCGCCTTCCCAGAACGGATTGGAGTAATCACCTCCCCCACAGGGGCGGCTGTTCGGGATATTTTGCAGATTACCGGACGGCGGTGGCCCTTGGCAAAGATCATTTTGGCACCAGTTTTAGTCCAGGGGGACCAGGCGCCTGGACAGATCGCTGCTGCCCTGCGGGAGATGGACCGCCGGCAGGCCTGCGACGTGATCGTGGTAGGGCGAGGCGGCGGCTCCTTGGAGGATCTGTGGGCCTTCAACTCCGAGGAAGTGGCCAGGGCGGTATATGATTGTACGATTCCCGTGGTGTCCGCTGTGGGCCATGAGACGGATTTTACCATCTGCGATTTCGCGGCGGATCTTCGCGCTCCCACGCCCAGTGCCGCCGCGGAGCTTTGTACGCCAGACTGGCGGGAGGAGCTGGCGCAGGTGCTGGCCTATCACCGGTACTTCCACCAGGAGTCCAAACGGCTGGTAGAATATTTGCGTCAGAGTTTGGATCTGCTGGTGCAGGATTCTCCGCTGGGAATGCCTGGCGAGCTTTTGGACCAGCGGCGCGGCCAAGTGGACAATTTAACTTTCCGGCTGGGCCAGGGGCTTCAGGGGCGGCTGAGCCAGGAGCAAAAGCGGCTGGCGGTGCTTTCCGGAACACTGGACGCTTTAAGTCCCCTGAAGGTTCTTTCCCGGGGCTTTGCCGTGGTGAGCAAGGGCCAGGATGTGGTAAAGAGCGCGGCTCAGGCTTCTCCGGGAGACCAGGTGCGGATTCGCCTGGAGGACGGGACGCTTTCGGCGGAAATTTTGGAAAAGGAGGACTGACCCATGGCTGCGAAAAGGATAAAATTTGAAGAGGCTATGCAGCGGCTGCAGGAGATTGTCAACAAGCTGGAAAGCGGCGAGGAAACCTTGGAAAATTCCATGAAGCTTTTTGAGGAGGGGGCCAAGCTTTCCGCCCAGTGCTATCAAATGCTGGACAAGGCCGAGCAGCAGGTGATAGAGCTGACCAAAATTGCGAATCAGGAGGATGACGGCGATGAAAGAGAACTTTGAGCGCTATCTTTCCATGGTGGAGGAGGCCTTGCGAAAGGCTCTTCCCCAGCCCCCCAAAAACTCCCTTACAGGGCCGGTGACGGAATCCATGGGATACAGCCTGTTTGTGGGAGGAAAGCGCATCCGCCCGGTGTTGACACTGGCCTTTTGCGATTTGTGCGGGGGCCGGCCGGAAACGGCTTTGCCCTTTGCCTGTGCGGTGGAGATGGTTCACACCTACTCGCTGATTCACGACGACCTTCCCTGCATGGACGATGATGACCTGCGCCGGGGAAAGCCCGCCAATCATAAGGTTTATGGAGAGGCCATGGCCCTTTTGGCCGGGGACGGTCTGCTGACCAAGGCCTTTGAAACTGCCCTGGCCTTTGCCGGTCCCAGCAGCGCCGCTTTGGAGGGAGCGAGAATTTTGGCCCAATGCGCTGGCGCGGATGGCATGGTGGGCGGCCAGTGCATCGACCTGAACTTCGAGGGCAAGGACGTGGATTTGGCCCTCCTTCGGGAGATGGATCTTGGAAAAACAGTGGCCTTGATTTCCGCTGCCTGTCAAATGGGCTGTGTGGCAGCCGGAGCGGGGGAGGAACGGCTGAAAAGCGCCCGCTCCTACGCGGAGGGGATCGGCATGGCGTTCCAGATCCGGGACGATATTCTGGATGTGCTGGGGGACGCCGCCACTCTGGGTAAAAATGTAGGTATGGACGGTGTGCGGGACAAGCGCAACTACGTCTCCCTGTTGGGCGTGGAAAAGGCCCAGCAGCTGGTGGAGTCCTTTACCGCGCAGGCAGAGCAGGCGTTGGATAGCTTCCCGGGGGACACCAACTTCCTGAAAGGACTGGCCCGCCAGCTGGCCACGCGGAAGGCATGAGCCGGACTCTGGCCTATACTGTTCCGCCAGAGTGGGACGGGCGCCCAGTGAAAGAGTTTGTCCGGCGGTTTTTGGGTCTGTCCTCCAGAGTGCTTGTAAAGCAAAAGCACCTGACGGGCGGGTTGCTGAAAAATAGTGTTCCCTGCCGCAGCGTGGACCTTTTGCGCCAGGGAGATGTGCTGCAGCTTTGCCTGCCGGAAGAGAGAGAACAGTACGAGGCGGTGGAAGGTCCCCTCTCTGTTTTGTATGAGGATGCGGATTACCTGCTGGTGGACAAGCCGCCTCACATGCCCATACACCCTTCGCCCGGCCATGACCGGGACAGCCTGCTGAACCGGGTGGCCTTTTACTACCGGCAAACAGGCCAGTCCCCGGCCTTTCGTCCCCTGTACCGGCTGGACCGGGACACCAGCGGCATTGTGGCGGTTGGCAAGCATCGCATAGCGGTATCCGCCGCTCAGGTGGAGAAGATCTATTATGCCGTCTGTCAGGGAGAGCTTTTTGGGGAGGGGAAAATCGACCTGCCCATCGGCTTGGAGCCTGGCAGCAAAATCCGCCGCCGCTGCGGGGAAGGAGGCCTGCCCGCGGTGACCCATTGGCGGGCTTTGGCCTGCCAGGAGGACTGCACCTTAGTTGCCTGCCGTCTGGAAACAGGGCGCACTCACCAGATTCGGGTGCATATGGCGGCTCTGGGTCACCCGTTGGCAGGGGATGATTTATACGGCGGCTCACGGGGCAGAATCTCCCGGCAGGCTCTGCACTGCGGAAGCTTGTCGCTGGGCTGCGGGCCGCTGGGGACTGCCTTGAAAGTGGATTCCCCCTTTCCCGCTGATATGACGGGAGCGTTTCCCTGGATAGCCGGTTTTTCGTCAAATACACTGTTCAACGATTGAGAAGGAGTTGATTCCATTGCCAGCCTGTTTGACCCACTACTATTTCGCTCAAAATGTCAGAGAAAGCCTGGCGGAAAAGGCCTCGCTGGATTTGTGCGCCTATACCTGGGGCGCGCAAGGGCCGGATTTTTTCTTCTGCCACCGTTTTTTGCCCATCTGGAAGGGTAGGTCTCTCCGGGATTACGGCGGACGCCTTCACAATACGGCGCCATCCCAGGTGCTGGGCGCTATGCGGGAGTTTCTCAAACAGCATCCCGACTCTGTATACCGCTCCTATGTGTGGGGCTTTGTGTGTCATTACTCGCTGGATTCCACTGCCCACCCTTACATCAACTGGTTGGCGGAAAAGCTGGCGAAGCAGCGGCCCTGGGAAACCGCCTCCACCATGCACGGGGAAATTGAGTCCGCTTTGGACGCCATTGTCCTCCGGTATGAAACGGGCAAGCTGCCCTCGGAAGTGGCGCTGAAAGCCATGTTCCCCAAGAACGAAGCGGTGGAGCGTAAAATTGCCCATCTTTACCGGCAGATTCTGTTTTCCCTATATGGGGATGATGTGAGCGAGGAGTCTTTGGTGCAGGCCATGAACGACGCTCATGGGGTTTTCTCGCTGGTAACAGACCGGACTGGCCTGAAGAAAAAGCTGTTTGAGCGAATTGAGCGGGGAAAGCCCAGCGCCATTGCCAGCCATATTGTGCCGCTGACGGAAAACGATCAGATTGACTATGCCAACATACAGAACGCTCCCTGGGGAGACGGCGACTCCCATCAAAGCTTTTTTGAGCTGTACGGAGAGGCTCAGGGCGTGGCTGGAAAAATCCTTGGAGAGTTTCTGGAAGGGGATTTGGCCCTTCTTACAGGAGAGCGTCCCTTCGGATAAGGATGGCGGAAAAAAGCAGAGAAAAAGGGCTGTTCCTTTACTGGAACAGCCCCAAATTTCTCAACCGCACAGATCCGGCGGACAAGAGCCTTACACAGCCCGAGTCACTTTGCCAGAACGCAAGCAACGGGTGCAGGCGTACACACGCTTGGGCGTGCCGTTAACAACAGCCTTTACACGCTTGATGTTGGGTTTCCAGGTCCGGTTGGAACGACGGTGGGAGTGGGAAACCTTAATGCCGAAGGACACGTCCTTGCCGCAGAAATCACATTTTGCCATAATCTATACTGCACCTCCTTAAAAGAACGATGATACTCCAAATTTACAACGTTAGAAATTATAGCAGATCCCGGCGGGAAATGCAAGTTTTTTTTCAAAGGAATTGCGATTTTTCCGAAAATAGGGTATAATCCACTCTATAATCCACTTTCAGGAAAAGGAGAACCTTATGCTTTTTGACGTGATCCGTGATCTGGCCTATGGCCAGCACATAGACGTTCTGCAAATTGTGGCCCAGGTGATCTCTGTTATTTTCGTCATCCTGTGCATTCTTCCCCTGCACGAGTTCGCCCACGGCTGGGTAGCCAACAAGCTGGGAGACCCCACTGCCAAGCTGGAGGGCCGCTTGACCTTTAATCCCTTGGCCAGTGTGGACCCCGTGGGAGCGTTGGCACTGATTCTCTTCGGCTTCGGCTGGGCAAAGCCCGTGCCGGTAAACAGCCGGTATTTCAAAAAGCCCCGCAGGGACATTGCCCTTACCGCCCTGGCGGGACCGGTGTCCAACCTGCTGGCGGCGCTGGTGGGTGCGTTCCTGGTGTCCGCTATGATGGCCTTTGCCCCCTCCAACGTGGTTACGCGGTTTCTCTTCAATATGCTCTATTATTATGTGGTGGTGAATATTTCCCTGGCCGTGTTCAACCTGATTCCCCTGCCGCCGCTGGACGGGTCCCGGATTGTGGGGGCCTTTCTCAGCAGCCGGGCGCTGTACACCTATTACCGCTATCAAAATCTGTTCGTGATGGTGATGTTTTTGCTGCTGCTTTCCGGGGCCATGACCGGCCCCCTTTCCACAGCGCAGAATTTCTTTGCCAACTTGATTTTCAATCTGGCTCAGGCGCCGTTCCGCCTGTTTGGAGCGTTGTAAATGGAAAAGCTGGAATATCATCTCCAGGTTTTCGACGGCCCCTTGGATTTGCTGCTTACCCTGATTGCCAAAAACAAGCTGGACATTTATGACATTCCCATCGCGGAGCTGCTGGAGCAGTACATGGAGCAGATTGCCCTGATGCGGGAGGCAAACCTGGATGTGGCCAGCGAGTTTTTGGAGATGGCCGCCCGGCTGGTGCAGATTAAGGCTGCCTCCCTGCTGCCCAAGCATGAGGACGAGGAGGACCCTCGCGCAGAGCTAACTGGCCAGCTGCTGGAATACGAACAGTGCAAGCGCGCTGCCGCCCGTTTGGGAGAGCAATGTTCCTTTGACCGCCTGGTACGGCCTCCCGAGCCGCTGCCCGTGGACTATACCTACAAGCGGATTCACGATCCCAGGGAAATTGCCCAGGCACTGGCTTCCGCTTGGGGAAAGGGAAAAAGTTTGCTGCCGCCCAAGCCAGAGAGCTTTTCCGCTCTGGTTTCTCGCAAGGTTGTCTCGGTGGCGTCCCAAGCGATTGCCATTTTGCGAAAGCTGTGGAAACGAAAAGCCATCCCCTACTGTCAGCTGTTTGCTGGAAAACACGATCGTTCTCAACGGGTGGCCTCGTTTTTGGCGGTCCTGGAGCTGGTAAAAAATCACCGGCTCCGGATCGAGGGTGAAGGAGATGGCCTGGAAATAAGACTGTTGGACTGGGGGAAAAGAAACTGAACCAGGAAGAGATAATGGGAAAAACAGAGGCGGTGCTCTTTGCCGGTGGAGAGCCTGTCGCTCTGGACCGAATTGCCCAGGTGCTGGGAGTTCGCACCTCTGTGATCGAGAGCGCTGTCTCCGCATTGCAGGAAAAATACAATACCCCGCACAGCGGCGTCCAGCTGCTGCGCTTGGGAAACAGCGCCCAGTTCTGCACCAATCCTGCTTATGCCCAGCCGGTTCGAGACGTGTTGGATTTGAAGCGCAACACGCCTTTATCTCAGGCGGCGATGGAGGTGCTGGCAGTGGTGGCTTACAATCAGCCGGTGACAAAGGCCTTTGTGGAGCAGGTTCGAGGTGTGGACTGCTCCGGTGTAATCAGCAGCCTGATGCAAAAGGATCTGCTGGAGGAGCGAGGCCGTCTGGAGCTGCCTGGCCGTCCGCTGCTGTATGGTACCACGGATACGTTTTTACGGTGTTTTCAGCTTTCCTCCATTGAGGATCTGCCTCCGCCGCCTCAGCGGGACGAGGATGCGCCTCCGACGGAGGACGAGCAGCTCACCTTATAGAAAGGCGGTGCTTTGATGGTTCCCCTTCTGATTTGTGGAGCGGTTTTTTTACTGCTGGCGCTGCTCCTTTTGGCTCCTGTAAAGTTGGAGGTATCGTTTCGCGGGGAATTTACCGCTCAAGTAAACTACCTGTTTCTCCGGTTTCCCTTGGTGCCGGGAAAGGAGCCTTCTCCTCAGGAGGAGGCTTTGGAGTCAGGGGAGGAAGCGCCGCCCAGCCCCAGTCTGCTGACAAAGCTGCGGGCGCTTCTACGCCGTCAGGGATTGCGCGGTTTTTTGCGGTCCCTGCAAGAGCTGGCTCAGGCAGTAAAAGGCGCTTCTGTCAATTTGCTGAAACGAGTACACCTGAAAAAGCTGAACCTTTACATTTGTCTGGCAGGAAAAGAGGACGCCGCGTCCGCGGCAATTCAGTACGGCCAAATTTGCGGAGCAGCGTATGGCGCCTGCGGGATTTTGCTGGGACTGCTCCCCTGCCGGAACAGCGCTGTCTCTGTTGACCTGGATTATCAGGCAGAGGAGCATCATATAGATTTTTCCGCCGCCGTAACCATTCGGCTGTTGTTTTTCGTGGTGGAAGGGCTTATACTACTGTATAGAGCACTTCCGTTTTTCAAAAAGCTGCAAGCAGCCCAAGATCATATGGAAAGGATTTCGCAAACGCGAAAACAGGGTGAATCAAAATGAGCGAGAACCAAGTGAACAATCTACTGGGTGTCACCATGGAAAAGATCAAGCAGATGGTGGATGTGAACACCGTCATTGGCGATCCTGTAACCACGCCGGACGGCACCACGGTGATTCCTGTGTCCCGGGTGAGCTATGGCTTTGCCTCGGGCGGCTCTGACCTGCCCTCAAAATCCCAGCCCAGCAGCGGGCTTTTCGCAGGGGGCAGCGGAGCGGGAATTACCATCAGCCCTATCGCGTTTTTGACGATTCACCAGGGCCATGTGCGCATGCTGCAAATTGAGCCTTACCTCAGTTCTGTGGACCGCGCTTTGGAAAAGGTGCCGGATGTGGTGGACAAGATCAGTTCTCTGTTTCAAAAGGAGGATCATCCTGACAAGGGAGACGCCTTGTCGGATGCTCCGGCTCAGCCAAAGGAAACCCCTTCCGAGTCCCTTTAACGCATAGAGCTTCGCCCGCCCGCATAGTTTTTTTTGCGAGGCGGGTGATTTGTGTTGAAGCAGTTTCTTTTAAAGGGCGCGGCTGTGTGTTTTCTTGCGATTTTCATCGCTTTTGGGGCTTGTTTTCCCGTAAAGGCGGAAACGACGCTGGAGGTATCCGCTGCCAGCGCTGTGGTGATGACAGGGGATATGGGCGCTGTTCTCTTCGAAAAAGATGCCCATGTCCAGCGCCCTATGGCGAGCACGACAAAGATTATGACGGCGCTTCTCACACTGGAGGAGGCCGAAAGGCGCGGCGACCCTGTGGTAGATATTACCCAGGAAATGGTCCAAGTAGAGGGTTCTTCCATGGGATTGCAGGCCGGAGACCGGATTTCCCTGACCAATCTGGCGGCGGGAATGCTGCTTGCCTCTGGAAACGACGCGGCCAACTCCGCGGCGCTGTATCTGGAGGGGTCTCTGGAGGCCTTTGCGGACAGGATGAACCGCCGCGCCCAAGAGCTGGGAATGGCAAACACCCATTTTGTTACCCCATCCGGCCTGGACGGGGAGAGCGCGGACGGCAAAGGCCATTACTCCACTGCGTATGATATGGCGCTGCTGGCCAGGGCAGCTCTGCGAAACGAGAAATTCCGAGAGCTTTGCTCCAGCCCCAGCCTGCAGGTGGATTTCACATACCCTGTAAAGCAGGTGACCTACACAAATCACAACCGGCTTCTGACGGAATACGCTGGCTGCGTGGGGGTGAAAACCGGCTTTACCAAGCAGGCTGGACGCTGTCTTGTGTCCGCCGCAGAGCGGGACGGCGCCCTCCTCATTGCCGTGACCCTCAATGATCCGGATGACTGGAGGGATCATACTGTTCTGCTGGACTATGGATTCTCTCAGGTGGAACCGTACCTGCTGGCAGGCGGGGACGTGAGTCTCACGGTTCCTGTTGTGGGTTCTGAGATTCAGTACGTTTCCCTGAAAGGACAAAACGGCGGGGAGGTGTTTCTTCCCAATGGAAAGGGCAGTCAGGTAGAGCGGGTTGTGTGTGTGCCTCATTTTTTGTACGCTCCCCTAAGTCGGGGGGATATGGTTGGTGAAATCCGCTGGTACCTGCAAGGAGCTTTGCTGGGAAGCGCGCCCATCGCTGCGGGAGAAGCCATTCCCAGCCAAGAGCGGGAGACAGGCCTTTGGGCTGGACTGTTTGGACACAAATCGTAGCTTGAAAGGAGAGAAAACCGTGCCTGAAAAGAGCAGAATTCAAAAAATCCTGGCTGCCAGTGGCGTGGCCTCCCGGCGCAAGGCGGAAGAGCTGATTGCAGCCGGACGGGTAACTGTTAACGGAAAGGTGGCGCATCTTGGAGACAGCGCTTTGCCGGGAAAGGATAAAATCGCCCTGGACGGCCAGCCGCTGGGCCAGAGTGAAAAGAAAATTTATTTGGCCCTGCATAAGCCCCGGGGCTTTGTCACCACCCTTCATGACGAGCGGGGCAGAAAGTGCGTGGCCCAGCTGGTGGAGGACGTGGGGGAGCGGGTTTACCCGGTAGGCCGGCTGGATAAGGATTCGGAGGGCTTGCTGCTGCTTACCAACGACGGGGAGTTTGCCAATCGGATTGCCCACCCTAAAAAGCATGTGGCAAAGACCTACCGGGTTACTGTACGCCCCGCGGTTACCGAGGACCAGCTCAACCAGATCAGCACGGGGATTGTCATCGACGGCCGCCGGACAGCCCCTGCCAAGGTGCGTGTGCTGCAACAGGAGCTGGGACGGGTCGTGCTGGAAATTGTCTTGTATGAGGGCCGTAATCGGGAAATACGCAAGATGTGCGAGGCCCTGGGTCTGGAGGTTGCCAGACTTAAGCGGATCGCCGTGGGACCTGTGCGTCTGGGGATGCTGCCCCAGGGAAAATATCGGGAGTTAACGAAGGATGAGCTGCGCGCTTTAAACACGGAAATCAAGAAGGGAGCTGGAAACGATGATTCAAGTGAAAGCGATGGAGGACAGGGCAGAGGAGCAAGGCCTGCTGGACGCCGCCGGCGTTGAGGGCCGGGTGCTGCTGATGAAGGATGGCGGAGAGCCGGTGGGATATGTTGTGGTTGCCCTGGAGAAGACCGTTCTCCACCTGCGGAAGATTTTCGCAAAGGGCTATGACTTTACAGAACGGCCGCAAGGGGAGGCGCTGTTTGTGCTGGATACGCTGATGCGTTCTGCCGCCTCCTACGGCGAGGATCACGGGGCCGATCAGATTGTCACGGATTTTCCCGACTTTTTCGACTTTTTCAAGCGCCGGGGCTTTGATGTGGCTCAGGGTCACGCCTTTACGCCTATGAGTACCATTGTCCGCTACGAGCAGGGAGGCCAGGGAATCTGAAACCGGAGGGAAAGCCTGTCTGTTTCTTAAGAATCTGTGAAATCGCTGGAAACAGGTTGCAAAGCCCTTGCTGGAATGGTAAAATAATTTGATAGTAAAATTTGCTGTTTCCACGGCTTTTATAGAACAGGAGGACTGAAATGCTCCGAAGCATGACTGGATATGGCCGGGGCGAGGCTGCCATTGGCGGCCGTCGTATTGTATTTGAAATCAAATCGGTCAATCACAAATTTTTTGAATTTAACTCCCGAATTACCCGGGGCTATCTGTTTTTGGAGGACAAGCTGAAGGCCTATGTGCAGGACAAGATTTCCCGCGGAAAGGTGGATGTGTTTCTGCAGATTGAAACCTTGGAGGAAACCGACGTTCAGGTGGTAGTAAATCATTCGCTGGCCTCCGCTTATGTAAGCGCCTTGCAGGAGCTGAAGGACCGGTACCAGCTGCCTGACGAGGTGACGCTGACATTGCTGTCCAAATATTCCGACGTGTTCTCCGTCCACAAGACGCCGGAGGACGAGGACGCGGTGTGGGAGGCTGTGCGCCAGGTGGCGGACATGGCCATTGAATCCTTCTTGAAGATGCGGGAGGCGGAAGGCGCCCGGCTCAAGGAGGATATTTTGACCAAGGCCGAGGAAATTGTCGCTCTGGTGGATCAGGTGGAGCAGGTTACGCCTGAAACCGTGGAAACGTATCGTGAAAGACTGCGGACAAAGATTGGGGAGCTGTTGCAGGACAATCGCTTTGACGAGCAGCGCGTTCTCACAGAGGTTGCGATTTTTGCCGACAAGGTGGCGGTGGATGAGGAGACCGTGCGGCTTCGCAGCCACTTCCAGCAGCTGCAAAAGCTGGTGAACTCGGACGGCCCTGTGGGAAGGAAAATCGATTTCTTGGTGCAGGAGATGAACCGAGAGGCCAACACCATCGGTTCTAAGTCTGTCAATTCCAAGATTGCCTACCTTGTGGTGGACATCAAGGCGCTGATAGAAAAGATCCGCGAGCAGGTCCAAAACGTGGAATAGGGAGGGCCTGGGAATGAAACTGGTCAATATCGGCTTTGGCAATCTTGTTTCCGCGGATAAGGTGGTGGCTGTGGTCAGTCCCGAGTCAGCTCCCATCAAGCGAATGATCCAGGAGGCCAAGGAGCGGGGCGTTTTAATCGACGCCACCTTTGGACGCCGCACAAAAGCGGTGATTATTATGGACAGCGACAACGTGGTGCTTTCGGCGATCTTGCCAGAAACCGTGGCGGGCCGTTTTAACGGCAAGGACGACCCGGCGCCAGAAGAGGAGGAAAAGCATGGATAAGGGATTGCTGCTGGTGATTTCCGCGCCCTCCGGAGGCGGGAAAGGCACTATTTTGAAGGAGCTTTTTGCGAGGGATGAAAATTTGCGGCTGTCTGTCTCCGCCACCACCCGGAGTCCCCGGCCCGGCGAGGAGCATGGCAAGCAGTATTATTTTTTGTCCCGCCCAGAGTTTGAGGATCTGATCCAAAACGGGAAAATGCTGGAGCACGCCGAATATGTGGGAAACTATTACGGGACTCCCCGGGAGCCGGTGGAGGCGTGGATGAACCAGGGCCTGGACGTGGTGCTGGAGATCGAGGTCAAGGGCGGCGCTCAGGTGAAAAAGCTGATGCCGGAATGTGTTTCCGTTTTCATTCTCCCGCCCTCCATGAAGGTGCTGGAAAAGCGTCTGCGGGGACGGGGAACCGAGGATGAGGAAACCGTCCAAAAGCGCTTGGCAAAGGCGCGGGAGGAAATTCCCCATGCCAAGGAGTATGACTATATCGTTTACAACGACGCGCTGGAGGACGCTGTCAGCGATCTCCAGGCGATTATCCAGGCGGAGAAACTGAAGTTCTCCCGCAATACAAATTCTATTGAAAGGGTGCTGGAAGATGCTGAAACCGTCCGCTAATATTATCACTGTACCTCACAAGAGTACCTATTCCCTGGTGATTGCCGTTGCCAAACGCGCCCGGCAAATCGCTCAAAAGGCCGAGGACGAGGGACTGATCCTGATGGATAAGCCAGTGGATATGGCCGTACAGGACTTTGTCCAGGGCAAATATCTGATTGTAGAGCCTGATCCCTTTGCCGAAGAAGAGGATGAATGAGGAGCTGTTTGTCCAGGTGGCCGTGGAGAACACGGTATACCATTTTGACAAGCTTTTCACCTATCGGGTGCCAGAGGCTCTGAAGGAGCGGGTTGCTCCCGGAGTGCGGGTAAGCGTACCCTTTGGTTCGGGAAACCGGCGCCGGGTGGGGCTGGTGTTTTCCTTGACCGGAGAGGGCGAAGAGCGGGTAAAGGATGTGGACAGTATTTTGGACCAGGAGCCCTCTCTGGAGCCGGATATGCTGGAGCTGGCCCGCTGGATGAAGGAACGCTACTACTGCACACTGTTTGAGGCGGCCAAGCTGATGATCCCTGCGGGCTATCAGTTCCGTCTGCGGGACAGCTATGTTCTCAGCCCGGACTTTAAGGATTTTGACCGGGAAAGCTATACGGATGCCCAGTGGCGGCTGATTCTGTGCCTGCGGAGAGCGGGAAAATCTCTTCCGCTGGAAAAGATCGTCCAAGAAACAGGGCTGGAGCAGGCTGGCCCCGTTTTCAAGGAGCTGACGGAGCGGGGCGTTTTGTGCAAGGTGAACACAGCCATGAGCCGTGTGAAGGACGCCACCTCGAAAATGGTGCGGCCTGTCCCCGGCTTTTCCGGCAAGCTGACTCCCCGGCAAAAGGATGTATATCAAACTCTGCTGGACGCGGGAGAAGCTTCCGAGCGGGAGCTTTGCTACTTTACGGGGGCTTCCTCCTCTGTGGTCCGCGCTTTGGTGGAGAAGGGGGCGGCGGAGGCCTTTGAATACGAGGTGTACCGCCGTCCTGATTTTTTCCTGGAGGAAGAGGAGCCGGCCGCCTCGCTGGAGCTTTCTCCCTCTCAGGAAAAGGCCTTGCAGGGGCTGATTCAGGAGTATCACAACCAAGAGGGCTGCCGCACCGCGCTGCTCTACGGCGTGACGGGCAGCGGGAAGACCTCTGTGTTTTTAAAGCTGATTCAGCATGTTAGAGACCAAGGAAAGGGCGTTATCGTCATGGTGCCGGAAATCTCCCTGACCGCCCAGACCATCCGGCAGTTTCGCCGCTGGTTCGGGGACGGCATCGCCTTGTTTCACAGCGGCCTCTCTCTGGGCGAACGCTTGGACGAGTGGAAACGGGTCCGGCGGGGCAAGGCCTCCATTGTGGTGGGTACTCGTTCCGCTGTGTTTGCTCCGGTGCGGGACCTGGGTCTGATTGTTCTTGATGAAGAGCAGGAGCACACCTATAAGTCGGAGTCCAGCCCCCGGTATGACGCTCGGGAGGTGGCCCGCTACCGCTGCTGGAAAGCAGGGGCATTTTGCTTGCTGTCGTCGGCGACGCCCTCGGTGGAGACCTGCCGGCTGGCTCAGGAGAAAAAAGTAGGGTTTCACCGGCTTTCCGGCCGCTTTGGCCAAGCGGTTCTTCCCCAGGTGGAGCTGGTAGACATGAACCAGGATGCCCCTCCAGGGGAGACATCCTTTGGCGCCACTTTATCCCAGGCCCTGCGGGAAAATTTCCAGGCGGGCCGGCAGTCGATTCTGCTGCTGAACCGCCGGGGCTATCACACCTTTGCCTCCTGCAAAACCTGCCACCAGGTGGTCAGCTGTCCTCATTGCAGCATTTCCTTGACTTATCACAGCGCCAACGGTCGGCTGATGTGCCATTACTGCGGCTACTCCATCCCGTTTTCCCGGCGCTGCCCTTCCTGCGGCAGCGATGCGGTGGCTTTTCACGGCGCAGGAACCCAAAAGGCGGAGGAACAGCTTCAAGAGCTGCTTCCAGAGGCACAGGTGCTGCGGATTGACACAGATTCTGTGGCGGCAAAATACTCTCTGGAAAAAAAGCTGGATCAGTTTGCCAGGGGAGAGTACGATGTGATGGTAGGCACCCAGATGGTGGCAAAGGGCTTGGACTTTGAAAACGTCACCCTGGTGGGGGTGCTTTCGGCGGATCAGTCTCTATTCAGCGATGATTTTCGCAGCAACGAGCGCACCTTTGATCTGCTCACCCAGGTGGTGGGCCGGGCTGGACGGGGAAAATATCCGGGCCGGGCCATCATTCAAACCTACGCGCCGGAAAATCCCGTGCTGCATCTGGCGGCCCAGCAGGACTATTTTGGCTTTTACCGCCAGGAGATTCTTTTCCGCCAGGCCATGCTCTATCCGCCCTTTGTGGATATTTTGGTGATTGGCTTTGTGGGCGGCAAGGAGCCTCTGGTCAGACAGGGAGCGGAAACGTTTCTCCGGCTGCTGGGGCAGCTTGCCCAGGCGGAATACGCCGATCTGCCCCTGCGGGTGCTTCGGCCGTCCCCGGCGGCTGTGGCGAAGGTGAGCAATAAATACCGCTATAAGCTTTTAATAAAATGCCGCGGCACCTCTCGCCTGCGGGAAATGATCTCCCGGTTGCTGATTCAGTTCTCGTCGCTGCGGGACTTTCAGCAGGTGACGGCTTACGCGGATCCCAATCCCTATCGGATACTATAAAGAAAGGATTTGAAAACCATGGCAATCAGAAAAATCGTGCGTTTTGGAGACAGTGTTCTGGAAAAGGAATGCCGCAAGGTGGAAAAATTTGACAAAAAGCTTCACCAGCTGCTGGATGACATGAAGGAGACCTTGGCGGACGCCCAGGGCGCTGGTCTGGCGGCTCCCCAGGTGGGGATCCTCCGGTCAGTGTGTGTGGTGGACGTGGGGGACGGTCCCATTGAGCTGGTCAACCCGGAGATCATCGCCACCGAGGGCGAGCAGAACGGCGCCGAGGGCTGCCTTTCCTATCCGGGGGAATACGGCCTTGTGAAGCGGCCCATGAAGGTGACGGTCCGCGCTCAGGACCGCAACGGCAGCTGGTTTGAGAAAACTGGCGAGGCCCTGTGCGCCCGGGCCTTCTGCCATGAGCTTGACCATTTGCACGGCATTCTGTTCACTTCCCACGTCAGCCGTATGCTGACCCAGGAGGAGCTGGAATCCGGCTCTTACAGCGACGAGGAGTAATTTTCATGCGTGTGATTTTTATGGGTACCCCGGACTTCGCGGTGCCATCCTTACAAGCGTTACTGGATCACGGGTATGAGGTTTGTGCGGTGTACACCCAGCCGGACAAGCCCAAGGGACGGGGTCACAAGCTTCAGCCGCCGCCAGTGAAGGAGCTGGCGCTGGCCCGCGAAATTCCCGTGCTGCAGCCCGCCACCCTCCGCAGCGGCGAGGTGCAGGAGGAAATCCGGCAATGGAACGCCGACGTCATTGTAGTGGTGGCCTATGGGAAGATTTTGCCCAAGGCGGTGCTGGACATGCCCCGGCTGGGGTGCGTCAATGTGCACGGTTCTCTGCTGCCCAAGTACCGGGGGGCCGCGCCCATTCAGTGGACTGTACTCAATGGGGACAAAACTGCCGGCGTCACCACCATGTTTATGGGAGAGGGCATGGACACCGGTGACATGCTTCTCAAAACGGAAACTGCGGTGGGAGAGGAAGAGACCTCCGGCCAGCTGTTTGACAGGCTGAAGGACTTGGGGGCTGACCTGTTGATTCAAACCCTGGAGCGGTTAGAGCAGGGAACGCTGACTCCCATCCCCCAGAACGAGGCGGAGGCCACCAGAGCGCCCATGCTCACCAAGGACCTGTCCCTGGTGGACTGGACAAAGCCTGCCCAGCAGGTTCACGATTTGATCCGCGGCTTAAACCCCTGGCCTTCCGCCGTCTCCTATTTGGATGGAAAAAAGCTGAAGCTTCACGCCTCCCGGGTGCGGGAGGGAAGCGGTGAGCCTGGAAAACCCTTTGCGCAGGATGGCGTTCTGTTGGTTTACTGCGGAGAGGGTGCGTTGGAGCTGACGGAGATTCAAACTGAAAACGGCAAGCGCATGGACGGCAAAAGCTATCTGCTGGGACACCCGCTGGAAAGGGATTCCCGCTTTGGAGGACCGGAAGTCCCTTGATAGACAGCAGTCCGCTTTGTACTGAAAATCCGGGATACAGGGCAGGAAGATGGTTGGCTGTTGACCTGCACGCCGGCGTCATCCAGCGCTTTGCCAGGTTCCCTGCTGGACCGGGAGAGAAAGTCTCTGGCAGGCTGTAAAGAATTGCGACTGGGAAAGGAGCGTCGCAAATGTTTCAGAAGAAGGAAGGACACGAAGACCGCTTCGTCATAAAAAGCAAGGAAGGCTTTCAGGGAGGAGACCTTGTGGTGTTCGCTGATAAGCAGACCGGGGTCAATTATATGGCCTATGTTGGTTTAGGCGTCTCTACTCTTACTCCCTTGCTGGACAGGGACGGCAGACCCTTGGTGGACAAGCTGCCCATAGAAAATTCTTAAACGGGGACTGAAAAGCCATGAAAAACACCGCCAGGCACACAGCGTACCAAGCCCTGCTGCAAATGGAAGAAAACGAAGGGTATTCCAATATTGTCATCGACAAAGCGCTGCGGGCCGCGGAGCTGGACTCCCGGGACGCGGGGCTGGCCTCCGCCATTTTCTACGGCGTACTGGAGCGCCGCCTGCCCCTGGAACACTTTTTGCGCGGCTGTCTGAAGGACCCTAAAAGAAAGGTGGATGCCGCTCTGTGGACCCTGCTTCAATGCGCCGCCTACCAAATTCTCTATTTGGATCGGGTGCCGGACTCCGCCGCTGTTAACGAGGCGGTGGAAGAGTCCAAGACCATCAAAGGGGGCGTTTACGCGGGTTTGGTTAACGGAGTGCTGCGAAGCCTGGTGAGAAAAAAGGAGCGGCTTTCCTTGCCGGATGGGGACGGCCTTTTTGAAGCCAGCCTGCGGTATTCCATCCCCCAAGAGCTGATCTCTCTGTGGCGGCGCTCCTATGGTAAGGAGCTTGCCCGGCGGCTGTTGGATTCCTTCCAGCGGCGCCCGCCGCTGTATATTCGCGTCAATCCCTTACGGGCGGACGTCGGGGGGCTGGCGGTTTCCCTGAGGCGCTCTGGCTATTCCATGAAGCCTCTTGCGTTTCCCCAGGGGGCCGCTGTGGTGGAGGGAGACGGTTCTCCTGCCGCGGTGGAGGAATTTCAAGAGGGGCTGTTCCATGTGCAGGACCTTTCCGCGCAGCTGGCCTGCTGGCTGCTGGAGGCACAGCCGGGTCAAACGGTTTGCGATTGCTGCGCCGCGCCGGGGGGGAAGAGCTTCACTCTGGCGGAGAGTATGGAAAACACCGGCACGCTCTATGCCTTTGATCTGTACAAGGGCCGTGTGGGGCTGATTCAGCAGGGGGCGGAACGGTTGCGGCTTTCCTGCATTCAGGCGGAACGCCGGGACGCCTCCAAGCCCTATGAAGGCCTTCCCTTGATGGACCGCGTACTCTGCGACGTGCCTTGTTCCGGCTATGGGGTGATCCGCCGGAAGCCTGAAATTCGTTACAAGCCCCTTTCTTCGGTAAAGGAGCTGCCGGCGCTTCAATACAAGATCCTGCAAAACGGCGCTTCTCTGGTAAAGCCCGGAGGACTTCTGCTCTACGCTACCTGTACGCTGCATCCCGCGGAAAACGGAGACGTGGCGGACCGTTTTCTCCGAGAGCATCCCGAATTTGAGCCAGCCCCCTTTGCGATACCCGGCGTGGAACGCCTGGTGCAAGAGCCGCCCCACACCCTGACCATGCTGCCCTTCGCGGGGGGCTCCGATGGCTTTTATGCCGCTCGTTTCCGCAGAAAAGGAGATTTATGAACACAGATTTTTTCAATCCCAGGGACATCAAATCCAAAACCCTTTCCGAGCTGCGGGACGAGCTGAAGGAGCTGGGCCTCCCCAGATACCGGGCGGACCAGGTGTACCGCTGGCTGCACCGGGGCGTGCGGGAGTTTTCCCAGATGTCCGATCTGTCCAAGGCCCTGCGGGAAGAGCTGGCCCAGCGGTACGAAATTGCCTGGGCGGAAATTGAGCGCAAGCTGGTTTCGAAGGATGGCACAGTAAAATATCTGTTCCGCTTGCCCGACGGGGAATATGTGGAATCGGTGCTGATGCACTACCGCCACGGAAGTTCTATTTGCATTTCTACCCAGGTTGGGTGTAAAATGAATTGTAGCTTTTGCGCTACGGGGCAGGGAGGCTTTTCCAGAAACCTTTCCGCCTCGGAAATACTCTCTCAAATTCAGGCCGCCTCCCTCGACGCGGGGGAGCGAATCTCCCACATTGTGCTGATGGGCATGGGAGAGCCTTTGGACAATTATGAAAATGTGCTGCGCTTTTTGGAGCTGGTTACTTCTCCGGAAGGCATGAACGTAAGCATGCGGCACATCTCTCTTTCCACCTGCGGCTTGGTGGATAAAATCTACGACTTGGCAAACAAGCGTCTTCAACTGACTCTCTCGGTTTCACTTCACGCTCCCAACGATGAAATCCGTTCCAGGACCATGCCGGTGAACCGGCGGTGGGGGATGGAAGAGCTTTTGAAGGCCTGCAAATATTACAGTGACCGGACGGGCCGGCGCATTTCCTTTGAATACGCCATGATCAGCGGCGTCAACGACATGGATTGGTGCGCCAAGGAGCTGGCCTCCCGGCTGCGGGGAATTTTGGCCCATGTCAATTTGATTCCCGTCAACGACGTTACAGGCACCGGCTACAAAAAAAGCGGCTTGGACCGGCAGAAGCGGTTTGTCGCGCTGCTGGAGGAGCGAGGGATTACCGCCACTGTGCGTAGGACGCTGGGCTCGGATATTGAGGCGTCCTGTGGACAGTTGCGGCGGAAAGTTGAAGGAGGGACCGTACATGAGAGTTGATTATGAAACCGACATAGGCGCGGTGCGAACCTCGAACCAGGACAGCTGCGACTGCGGCATGTTTTCCCAAAACAGCGCGTGGGCCATTGTCTGCGACGGGATGGGCGGCGCAAATGGAGGAAATGTGGCCAGCGCCATCGCGGTGGAGACCATTCGGCAGCACCTCCTTTCCGGCTTTGATGAAAATATGAGTAAGCCCAATCTGAAAAATTTGATGGTAAACGCCATTAACCGGGCCAATACCGCTGTATATGACACATCTCTTCAACAGCCGGAGCTGCGGGGCATGGGCACTACCGTGGTGCTGCTGATCGCCACAAAGGGAACGCTTCATGTGGCCCATATAGGAGACAGCCGCGCTTATCTGCGGCATGAAGGCGTTTTAACCCAGATTACCATGGATCACTCTTATGTGCAGGATCTGGTAAACTTTGGACAGATCACCCAGGAGGAGGCCAGAGTGCATCCTCAGCGCAATATCATCACCAGGGTGCTGGGGGTTCACGAGGCGGTCCGCTGCGATTATGCGGCATGGGATTTCTCCCCCGGCGATTTGGCCCTGGCCTGCTCTGACGGACTTTCCAACTATATGGACGAGGATCTTTTGGACCGGTACATGGAAGAATACGGCGACGCCGGCAGCACTCTTCCCAAGGAGCTGATCCGCTATGCGGTGGAATGCGGCGGCTCTGACAACATTACAGCGGCTGTCATCTATAACGGCTGACTTCTGCGACTTTTTACAGAAAGGTATGGTAACTGTTTATGGATAGATTCATCGGCAAGCGTCTGGATGGCAGATATGAAATCCACGAGCTGATTGGCGTGGGAGGCATGGCCTATGTGTACAAGGCCTACGACCGCGTGGAAAGCCGCTGGGTGGCCATCAAGATTTTGAAAGAGGAATTTTCTGACAACAGCGATTTTCTCCGCCGTTTCCGCAATGAGTCCAAGGCCATTGCGGTGCTGAACCATCCCAATATTGTCAAGGTTTACGATGTGAGCTTTGGGGATCAAATCCAATATATCGTCATGGAATTTATTGACGGTATCACCCTAAAGGAATATATCGAGCAGGAGGGCAGCATCCGCTGGCAGGAGGCAGTCCACTTTACCACCCAAATTCTGATGGCGTTGGAGTGCGCTCACGAAAAGGGAATTATCCATCGGGACATCAAGCCCCAGAACATCATGCTGCTGCAGGACGGCACCATTAAGGTGGCCGATTTTGGCATAGCCCGATTCCTCCAAAGCGAGACCCAGACCATGACGGACAAGGCCATCGGCTCTGTACACTACATCGCTCCAGAGCAGGCCAGAGGCGACTATATCACCGATAAGGCGGACATTTACTCTTTGGGCGTGATGCTCTATGAAATGCTTACCGGCAAGCTGCCCTTTGTGGCGGACAACGCGGTTTCCGTGGCGCTGATGCAGCTGCAAGCTAAGCCGGTGATGCCCCGGGAGCTGAATCCCTCCATTCCCCGCGGCCTGGAACAGATCACTATGCGGGCCATGGAGAAAAATCCTGCCGACCGGTTTCAGTCCGCTGGAGAGATGCTGGACGATCTGGACCGGTTCCGCCGGGACCCCAACATGGTGTTCCACTATGACCTGCAAACCAACAGCGCCAGGTATGACGCCTCCCGCAGCATGGAGGCCTACGACGCCTCCCGGCAGATGCCGGCCTACAACGACGACTACGAATACGAGGAGGAGCTGGTGCGTTCCCGCCGCAGCGCCAAGGGAGCCATGGTGGTGAAGGGAGTGCTGGCAGCCGCAATCATTGTGGGCTTGGCCGTAGCTGTCATCTATTTCCTGAACTATTGGAACAACCGCCCCGATGAAGACAATGATCTCATCGAAATGCCCCGCCTGGTGGGGCAGCTTTTCGATGATGTGGCAGCGAACGAGGAATACGCCGACTTTAAATTTGAAGTGATTGAGGGCAACGATCCCGATTTGCAGCCTGGAGAAATTATGAACCAGAATCCACAGGCGGGAATTATGGTCCGCAAGGACGCTGATGTGGAGCTGCTGGTCAACGGCGGCGTGGATCAGGTGGAGGTCCCCGATGTGGTGACAGACCAAATGACCTGGGATCAGGCGGAGCAGGTGCTGGAGGGCGCCGGTTTGGTTCCGGTTTACACTCCCGTTGCCAGCGATGATGTGGAGGAAAACCATGTGATTTCTACCGATCCTGCCGCGGGTACCTCTGTTGCAAGCGGCTCTCGGGTAACCGTCAACGTAAGCACCGGCCCTGCGGAAGAAATGGTCACCATTCCCAGCGGTTTGGTGGGCGATACTCTGGCCAATGTGTCCGCCAAGCTGGAGGACGCCGGATTGACCATTGGTCAGGTCAATCGAGACGATACCAGCACCTTGACAGTGGACACCGTAATCAGCTTGACTCCCGACGAGGGTTCCGAGGTTTCCAAGGGTTCCTCTGTGGATATTACAGTCAGCTCCGGCAAGGGCGCTACCAAGACCTTGTCCACCAGCATCACTCTTCCCAATGTGGACGAGGACCTGACCCTGAAGGTTTATCAAGACGGCACCCAGGTGACAACGGACACAGTCAATCCCGCTTATGGCAGCAGCTATTCCCTGAGCTTTACCGGCACCTCCGGCTCGGACGTGGTGGTGGTCACTCTCAACGACCAGCCCTATATGGAGCTTGAATTTAACTATGACAGTCAAAGCGTCCAGACCACGCGTGAGTATGACTTCACCTCCTCCAGCAGCTCTTCCAGCACGCCGGAGGAAAGCAGCGGCACTGATGACGAAGAAAGCAGCGGCTCAGACGGGGAGGACTCCTCCTCGCAGGAGAACGCTCAGTGATGGGCGCCAAGCACCTGGAGGGTCTGGTTCGCAAGGGAATCGGGGGATTCTATACCGTAGAAACTCCGGAGGGGGATTACACCTGTACCGCGCGGGGAAAATTCCGCAAGGAGCGGATTTCTCCCTATGCGGGAGACCGGGTGCGAATCACCGGGGAAGAGGACGGAACCGGGGCGCTGGAGGAGATTCTTCCCAGAAGAAATTTTTTGGTCCGGCCTCCCATCGCCAATATCGATCAGCTGTTTATCGTTTCTTCCCTGCGGGACCCCTACCCAGAGCCGCTGATTATCGATAAAACCATCGCGGTGGCGGAGCTGAGAGAAATCACTCCTGTTTTGGTGCTGACCAAAACAGACTTGGAGGACGCCTCCGGTTTAAAAGAGATCTACGATCTGGCGGGGATTCCCTGTCTGGTGGTTTCCTCTGTGACAGGGGAGGGCGTGGATCAGGTTCGCAGGCTGCTGACGGGAAAAATTTCCGCGTTTACAGGGAATTCTGGCGTGGGAAAATCCAGCCTGCTCAATGCGGTATTTCCCCAGTTTGATCTGAAAACGGGGGAGGTCAGCCAAAAGCTGGGCCGCGGCCGCCACACCACCCGGGAGGTGGAGCTTTACAAGCTGGAGGGCGACGGCTATGTAGCGGATACTCCCGGCTTTTCCACCTTTGACATAGAGCGCTATCAGCTGACCGACAAGGAGCAGCTTCCCTATGGTTTTCGGGAGTTTGGACCCTATTTGGGACAGTGCCAGTTCACCTCCTGCTCCCACACCTGTGAAAAGGGCTGCGCTGTTTTAAAGGCGGTGAACGAGGGAAGCATTGCCCGTTCCCGTTTTGAAAGCTACTGTGAAATGTATCAAGAGATAAAGGATGTCAAGCAATGGCAGCAAAAAAGCAAAACTGTATGATTATCGGCGCGTCCCCCATTGAATCGGACGCTATCTTCCAGGAATTTTCCCCAAAGGATTCCTTTGTGATTTGTGCTGACGCGGGCTATGAGACCGCGGTAAAGTACGGCATTACCCCTGACCTAATTGTGGGGGACTTTGATTCTGTAAAGACGCTTCCCCAAAAAAGCGCCAAGGTACTCACCCTTCCCGTAGAAAAAGACGTGACGGACACCATGTTCGCCGTGATGAAGGGCCTGACCATGGGATTTCGCAGCTTTGTGCTGCTGGGGTGTTTGGGGGGACCTCGGTTTGACCATTCTTTGGCCAACCTGGAGGTGCTGCAATTTTTGCGGATGCACAGCGCTCAGGGAATTATCGCCGACAGCACAACCAAAATATTCCTTCTGTCCGACGGCCGCCTGCGCCTTACCGATATGAAGGGAGCCACTGTGTCGGTGTTTCCCTATGGCTGCGTGTCCTGCAACGTTTCCTACAAGGGACTGTTCTATCCCTTGAATCACGAGACCCTTTCCAGCGGCGGTACGCTGATGGGAGTGAGCAACAGTGTTGTGGATGACGCCGCGGAAATCCGCGTACATATGGGAACGGCGCTGGTGGTGGTTTATCAGCCGTAACACTTTTTCGCTCTTTGGATATACTGGTTAGTGAACGAGAAAACCGGTAAAGGGAAAGGTCGATGCGGTTGTGCTGCGGTGTGATTGTTCCTGCTTGAAAAACTACCAGACCAGGTGCTTTTGCGCCATTAGCTTTGGCCTGGGGATGTCCCTTTCCTGTTTTTGCCCCACAGGGCTTACCCTGTTTCTCTGCGCTGTGATTCTGGTGGCCCTGGGTTTTTCGTTACTACGTCATGGAAACGGGAGGCAAGGGCGATGAAGGTAGTTGTCATTGAGAAACGGAAGGGCTTTGTAGGCATGTTTCTGCGAAAGCTTTATGGGATTCGAAAAGCGGAAGATGTGTAACCCGCCAACATAAGAAAAAGGCTCTCTCAGGGAAACGTCCCTTGGGAGAGCCTTTTTCGCATATTCTCCGGACCTGTGCATAGATATGGGATAAGAACAGCAAAGGAGAGGATTAGTATGCAGGCCAAGCGAAGGACCCAGCCCTACGATTATTTTGACCCTGTCTTTGACGGCTCTTACGAGGTACCCATAGATACGGAGTACAACCTTCCAGATTATTGCCCGGATATTCAAAAGGTGCTTACATGCCGGGTAACTCCAGAAATCTCCTCTTATGGCGTCAGCGAGGACACTCTGCGCTGCGAGGGTATGTGCGACATTCGGGTGCTTTACCTGGATTCCAAGGGAGACGCCCTGCGCTGCTGCGATTTTACCAAGGAATTTTCAGCCTCGATCAAAGTAAAAGCGGCGGAGGAAAAAGCCGTGGCATGGATTCGCGCCTCTGTGGAGCATGTGACCTGCCGGGCCGTCAACGCGCGGCGGATAGACCTTCACCTGGCTGTCAGCCTGAAGGCTTTGGCAGTTGTTCAACGTCAGGAACAGCTTACCTGCGGCTTGGAGGGAGACGGCATCGAACGGTTAAGCGAGCATCGCAAGGGCTCTCGCGCCGTCAATGCTCTCAGCCATCAATTTTCCATTGAGGACCGAATTCCCCTGAAAAATGGCAAGCCCCCTATGGAGATGATTCTTCGAAAAGAGGTGGTTTGCCGGGCGACGGACTGCAAGCTGGCTCAAGGGCAGCTTGCGGTCAGCGGGCGGGCAGACGTTTCCTTTCTGTACCAGTCCTCTGTGGACGGGGTCTTGGAAAAAATGTCCGCTTCCCTGGATTTCAGCCAGGTGATCGAATGCAGCGGCGCGGAAGAGGACTGTCCGTGCGATCTTAGGATTGTGGCAGGGGAGAACAGCATTCAGCCCAGGGAGGATGATGTGGGAGAATACACCAGTGTGGATGTGTCCATCAAGGTGTTTATTACCGCTTTTCTCTACCAGTCCTGTGAGGTAGAATTGGTGGACGACGCTTACTCCATCCAGGGACCGCTGGAGCTGCGCTATACGCAAAGCTCTCTGCTGGCAGTGCAAGAGGTGTATTCCGAGGTGCTGAAGAAGAAGTGCTCTCTTACCGCCACAGAAGAGGATATTCAAAAGGTGCTGGACCTGTGGTGCGAGCAGGAAAGCGTTCAATCCTCCTGCGAGCAGGGAAAGCTTTCCTATCGGGTTCGATATACGCTTTGCCTGCTGTATCAAGGTTCCTCCGGCCGGGTGCTGTACCTGGAGAAATCCTTTGACCAGAGCTTTGTCACAGAAATGGAACGTTCCGAGGTCAAACGCAGCAGCACCATCTCCCAAACGGACCTGTGGGAGTATAGAATCGCGGATAAAAATACCGTAGAGGCCTCTGTGGAAACCTGGGTTTCCAGCCTGCTGTACAACCGGGAGACCGTAAAATACCTGTCCTCCGCGGGTCTGGATGAAAGCGCGGCGGCTTATCCGCGGCAACCCCAGCTTCAGGTGTATTACGCCTCGGCGGGGGAAAGGCTGTGGGACATCGCTAAAAGCCATAGGGCGCTGCTTTCCGACCTTCGGGAGCAAAACGAGCTATACGACGATGTATTGCCGGACGCGCGGCCTTTGATTATCTGCAACCGATAACGAATCACAGAGAGGGAGCAATATGGAAGGTTTTAACGTTTACAAGGACATACAGGACCGTACAAACGGTGAAATCTACATCGGCGTGGTGGGGCCGGTGCGAACGGGAAAATCCACCTTTATCAAGAAATTTATGGACACCGTGGTGATCCCCCACATTCCCGATGGGATGCAGAGAGAACGGGCCATTGACGAGTTGCCCCAGTCCTCCGCAGGGCGGACCATTATGACCACAGAGCCGAAATTTATTCCCGAACAGGCGGTGGATGTTCAGATTGATGACGACGCCTCCTTCCGGGTTCGAATGATCGATTGTGTGGGGTACATCGTCCCCAGCGCCATTGGCTATATTGAGGAGGACCAGCCCCGGATGGTCCGGACGCCCTGGTACGAGGAGCCGATCCCCTTCAACATGGCGGCGGAAATCGGCACCAAAAAGGTGATTACAGAGCATTCCACCATTGGCCTGGTGATCACGACGGACGGCAGCATCAGCGATATTCCCCGGGAGGAATACGAAGAGGCCGAGGAACGTGTCATCGACGAGCTGAACCAGACCGGCCGGCCCTTTGTCATTCTGCTCAACTGCGTAAACCCGGAAACCCAGGAGGCCCACGAGCTGGCAGGCCGGCTCAGCGGGAAGTACAGCGTTCCCGTGCTGCCGGTAAACTGCATTGACATCACCGAGCAGGACATCCGGGACATCATCGCCAGCCTGCTGTACCAATTTCCTGTGCGGGAGGTGGCCTTGGACCTGCCTGGATGGGTGACCTCGCTGGAATCGGACCACTGGCTTTTGGCCAGCGTGCTTTCCACCCTTCGGACCGCCTGTGGAATCCACAAAATGTGTCAGGTGAAGGGAATGCTGGAGAACCTGCGAAGCTGCGAGTTTATTCGCGATGTGAATATCCGGCGGATCGACTTGGGCAGCGGACAGAGTCAAGCGGAACTGATATTCGATCAATCCCTGTTTTATAAGATCCTCAGTGAAAAGACAGGGCTGGAAATCCAAGACGACTCCACGCTGATGGCCCAGCTTGTAGAGATGACCGCTATCAAGCAAAAGTTTCAAAAGCTGGCCCAGGCCTACGAGGATGTGCAGCAAACCGGCTATGGCATTGTGATGCCGGATGTGGAGGAACTGACCCTGGAGGAACCTCAGATTCTAAAGCAAAACGGAAAATACGGCATCCGGCTGAAGGCCACGGCCCCTTCCATCCACATGCTGAAAACCCAGATTCACACAGAGATTACACCCATTGTGGGATCGGAGCAGCAGTCGGAGGAACTGGTGATGTATCTGCTCAAGGAGTTTGAGGAAAACCCCGTCAAGATCTGGGAGTCCAACATCTTTGGAAAATCCCTGCATTCTCTTGTGAACGAGGGAATGCACAACAAGCTGTACCGCATGCCAGCCGACGCCCGGGAAAAGGTGCGGGAGACCATCGAACGAATCATCAACGATGGGTGCAGCGGACTGCTGTGCATCATTTTGTAGGCTATGCAGAATCAGGAAAAGCTTCGGGAGATTGAGGAGCTGGGCTTGGAGGAAGAGGAGACTGCCCCTCAGGAGGAATCCAGGGAGGAAAGCCGCTCTGTGCTGCCCTTGGTGCAGGCGGCACTATGCCTGGCCGTTTTGTTGACGCTGCTCTTGATGCGGCAGATGAATACTGCCGGTTACGATGCCTTCACGAGCTGGTACCAGGAGGAAATGAAGCAGGAAATTCAACTCCCCCCGTGGGAGCCTGATGTCTCGCCCACACCGTCGCCAGCGCCATCCGCTGCACCGGCGCCCTCGCCGAGCCCGCAGTCTTGGGAGGACACAAGCCTCCAGCGCCTGTGACTCTGCTTTTTCGTCTGGGCAGCTGCCAGATCCAGCTTGGGTTTTCCTGCTTTTTGCTTTTGGCCTTTTCCTGCCTGTTTCTCGGCACGGAAAATGGCGTGGTTTTCTTGGCGGCGGCAGTCTGTCATGAAACAGCCCATCTTCTTGTGCTGCTCGGTTTGAGGGCGCCTCCTTCCTGGATCAGACTGACTGGGCTTGGCTGCCGGATTGTACCCAACAAAACCCGGATGCTTTCCTATGGGCAGTCGGCGCTGGTATCGCTGGCGGGTCCGGGCTGCAACCTCCTCTTGGCCGGTGGGATGCTGTTAATAGGCAAAACGGACCTTCCCTTTTTTTCCGCCAATTTGATTCTGGGCGCTCTTCATGCTTTGCCCATCGAGCCTTTGGACGGCGGATTAGCCCTGCACGGGCTGCTGTGCGCCTGGAAGGGGGAGAGGCGCGGAGGAAAGCTGTCTTTGGCTGTGTCGCTGCTGTGCTTGCTTCCTTTGGCCACGTTAGGGTTTTGGATTTTGCTTTACACCCGTTATAATTTCACCTTGCTGGTCATGAGTCTGTACCTTATGCTGTACTTGGTTTTAAAACGGGACTATTTGATTGGATAGGGGGGAGCGGAAGGCTCCTCCCTTTTGTTGTCTCCGGCAGACTATGTATGGTATAATACTTTTAGAAAGCTGGAAGCGCGGAGAGCGAAGCTCCGTTGCTTGTCCGGCGGGACAAGCGGCTCTATCCCCCAGGGATATGTCCTGCTTGTGGAACGTCATCAAGCTGTTTGGATCAACAAGGAGATGAAAATCTCGTGCATGTGCTTCTTTGCCTGGATGACCGGAACGGTATGCTGTTTCATAACCGCCGTCAAAGCCGAGACAGGACGGTCATCCAACATATAAGGCGTACGGCGGAAAAGAGCCGCCTGTGGATCGCTCCAATTTCCCTGGTGTTGTTTCAGGGAGACGAAAAATTCCTATCAGTGGACCCTTTCCCTTTGAAACGGGCAAAAGCCGGAGAATTCTGTTTTATAGAAGATTCACCTTTGCTGCCCTATGTGGATAAGCTGGAGTCTGTCACCGTATACCGCTGGAACCGCGTTTACCCGGCGGATTTTCACTTGGATTTTCCTGTGGAAAAACAGTGGAGGCTTGCTTTTGCTGAGGATTTCCCCGGCTATTCCCATGAAAAGATCACCAAGGAGGTATATCTGCCGTGAAACAAAGGCTGTTCTTACTGCCCCTGCTGCTGGCTGTTGCCGTTGGCTTGGCAGGGTGCGAGCTCAATATTCCCACAACGCCGGCCACCAGCGCCGCACCGGTGTCCTTGGAGGACATTCCCGCCTATACAGGGTCTCCTTATATCGCGTTAAACGGCAATCAGCCAGAATTTGAGGAAGGAGGCCTCTCCACGGAATCCTTCGAAACGTACAGTCCATTGGATTCTCTAGGGCGCTGCGGACCGGCTTATGCCTGCATCGGACAGGATCTGATGCCCACGGAGGACAGGGAAAGCATCAGCGGCGTGCATCCTACCGGTTGGGTACAGGCGGAATATGACACAGTGGACGGCGGCTCCCTGTACAACCGCTGCCATCTGATCGGTTTCCAGCTGACTGGGGAAAACGCCAACGAGGAAAATTTGATCACCGGCACCCGCTACATGAACGTAGAGGGAATGCTGCCTTTTGAAAACCTGGTGGCGGACTATGTCAAGGAGACGGGCAACCATGTACTCTACCGGTCAACCCCTGTGTTTGAAGGGGACAATCTGGTTGCCTCCGGCGTAGTAATGGAGGCCCTGTCCGTAGAGGATGATGGGGAGGGTGTGTGCTTTCATGTGTATGTCTATAATGTCCAGCCTGGAATTGAGATAGACTATGCCACCGGCAAAAGCTGGGAAAGCAGGCAAACACCAGAGGCCGGAGAATCCAGCGAGCCTGCTTCGGGAGAAGAACGGGAATATGTGCTGAATACCAGCTCTCATAAATTCCATTTGCCAGACTGTCCCGCTGTTGATACTATGAGTGAGAAAAACAAGGAGGAATATTTCGGCACGCAGGAGGATTTGATCGCCCAAGGCTATGAGTCCTGCGGCAGCTGCAATCCCTAAAAAGGATTGCGCCCCCAAAAAAGAGGTGTTATAATAAAGAAAATTTTATACGCGTAAGGATAAAAACACAGTCCCGGCTGGTAGTCCGGGCGCAGCGCCGCTGTCAGTAACCTGCCTCCTCGGTTGTCCCGTTCTTGCCGTTTTTTGCGAGGAGTGTTTGTCCTGCAAAAAAGTGGTGCAAGCTTTACGGTTCTGTTTCAAGATCCCTTTTGGGTGGGAATTTACCAGCGCTGGCATGAGGGACAGCTGGAGGTTTCCAAGATTGTCTTCGGCGCGGAGCCGAAGGATTCTGAGGTGTATGAATTTTTGCTGGAAAACTGGCACCGGCTGCGGTTTAGCCCGCCGGTGGAAAAGGCTGAAGAAGCCCCGCGGCACGGCAATCCCAAGCAGATGCAGCGGAAAATCAAGCGGCAGCTGGCTGCCGGCGGGTTGGGAACAAAATCACAGCAAGCGCTTCAGCTTCAGCGCGAAATGAGAAAGCTTGCCCGTCGGGATCAGAACCGCCAGCAAAGCCGGCAGGAAAAGGAGGAAAAATTCGCGCTCCGGCAGAAAAAGCGAAAAGAAAAACACCGTGGACGGTAAAAAGCGGCCCCCTGGCTTCCGAGCAGGTCGGAAGCCAGGGGGTACTTTATGGGAATCTTACCATGTTAGAACCGCAAGCGGCGGTCCAGCTGATATTCACATCTGGAGGGGTTTCCCTCTGCCCGAAGCACTTGTTTTCCAGAAAGATCATAGATCACGGACCAAACAGTATCCTGCCCTGTGGTACGATCATATTGGCACAGAAAACCCTGCTCGCCAGACAGAAGAGACTTGGCGGCTTCCACGTCCATATCCAAAGCAGAGGCCTCGAGATATGCTTTCATGGTTTTGTATCGCTCTTCCGCGCGCCAGAAATCTGCCGTGGGAGGGCTTGTCCGCCTCATGCCGGGAAGGTGAAACAAGTTGGTGCCGCATACATAGATTTTTTCCGCCTGGGGCCGCTCAACCACCATTCCCAAGCTGTCGCACTCTACCTGAGCGATGGCGCCGTGAAGGTCCGCCAGCACCAGGATTTGAGCGGAGGCAATGGGGATGCGCCCCAGCCAGCTGACCGCATTCTCTACGGTGCTGCACTTCTCCAACAAAAAGCGCAGCAGAAGTCCCGCGTTAAAGCCTGGCTGGATGGCCGTGGGCGCTACCGAGGTCATCCCGATGGCCAGCCCTGCCTCGTTGATGCCGTCCTCCATCTGGATAAAAGAGGTGGTATTTCCACAGAAGGAAAGGGAAGGAGTCTCCTGGGGAAACTGATACAGCACGTTGCCATAGTCCTCCTCCCGTGCGGTGAGAAAATCGCTGTTGCGTCCTAATAGAACCTGGTTTTTCCCAGAAACCGCGAAGCAGGAGCAGCGACAAGCTGGGGGCATTGCGTACATGGAAAAAAGAAGTGTCTCCAGCAGGCTTGGATCGCAGCCCTGCCCTTGGGCAAACCCTTCTATTTCCTCCAGAATTTCAGGGAAAAGCTCCTGATAGACGGGAAGGCATTGCTTCGCGAAAAGCATTCGTTCCCGTGTGAGAGAAAAGGGAATATGCTCGGAAATTTTAATTTTGCGCGCTGCCAGCGAGGAACCCCACTCAGCGCCAATACGCCGGTGGTTTCCCTGAAAGGTAAAGTGTTTCATTTGTAAGCTCTCTCCTTTTGCGTTCTATGAGGTTTGAGCTGCCGGCAGTTCTGTTTTCAGGGTAACAGAATAAAAAAAGGCTGTCAAGAGAGTTTTTTCGCTTTGCAGGAAAGGGTTGCCTTGCTATAATACGAAGGAATAGATTTTGGAGGTGTGTCATTTGAAAAAGCTCATGTTGCTCGTGCTTGCGGCGGGAATGCTTTTTCTTCCGCTCGCCGCCTGTGCCGGTGAAGAACAAGAACCCATAGCTTCCTCCCAGGCCGCCCTGCAAGAAAGCTCTCAGGATGCTTCTTCCGCTTTGAAAAAAACAGAGTCTGTTTCCCAGACGGAAAGCGGCGTTTCCTTCAGCGCAGGATCCAGCGGCGCTGTGTCGGCTGCTTCGGCCGCGCAAGAGGATACTCTGCTGGAAATCGTGGTGAACGGCCAGACGTTCCTGGCGGATTTCGAGGATACTCAGGCGGCGGAAGCCCTGGCGGAAATGCTGCCTATATCTCTCAGCATGACGGACTGGCAGGGCGCTGCCAAACAGTTCTCCCTTCCCAGCGAATTCTCTATTGCGGAAGAAGTCTTCTCTTCCATGAGGGCTGGGCAGCTGGTGCTGGAGGACACAAGCACTCTTTGCCTTTTTTACCAGAATTCCGATGAAGGGGGAAGCTATACGCCGCTGGCGGTTGTTCGGGAGCCGGAAGGGTTGTCTCAAGCAATGGCTGGAGAGACGGCTGCCATCTCCTTTCAAATGGTGACGGGCTGAAAGAAAATCTTTCTTCGCCTCTTGACTTATAGTTAACTTTAAGCTCTATAATGGATACACAGCTATAAAGAAGGAGCGTGCGAAGATGATTTACCGCGAATTTCAAGATCTGAAGCTCTCCGCCCTGGGCATGGGCGCCATGCGTTTGCCGGTGGTCAACGGGGATGACGCGAGCATTGATGAAGCCGCCGCTTTTGCCATGGTGGATGAAGCCATGGCAAAGGGTGTCAATTATTATGATACGGCCTGGGGCTATCACAACGGCAACTCTGAGCTGGTGATGGGCCGGGCCTTGGCCCGCTATCCCCGGGAGAAATTTTATCTTGCCACCAAATTTCCCGGCTATGACCTTTCCAACATGCCGAAAGTGAAGGAGATCTTTGAGAAACAGCTGGAAAAATGTCGGGTGGAGTATTTTGATTTTTATCTCTTCCACAATGTGTGCGAAATGAACATCGACGCCTACCTGGACCCCCAGTACGGCATTTACGATTACCTGCTGGAGCAGAGGAAAAATGGGCGCATCCGTCATCTGGGCTTTTCCGCTCACGGGGATTACGACGTGATGAAGCGTTTTTTGGATGCTTACGGAAAGGATATGGAGTTTTGCCAGATCCAGCTGAACTATCTGGATTGGGAATTCCAGGATGCCAAGAAAAAGGTGGAGCTGCTGAACGAGTGGAACATCCCCGTATGGGTGATGGAGCCTCTCCGGGGCGGCAAGCTGGCCTCGCTCTCCGCGGAGGACGAAGGGAAGCTGAAGGCTCTCCGCCCCGAGGAAACCATTCCCGCTTGGGCGTTCCGTTATTTGCAAACCATCCCCAGCGTGAAGGTGGTGCTTTCCGGCATGTCCAACATGAAGCAGATGCAGGAGAACATCCGCACCTTTGAGGAGGATAAGCCTCTGAACGACGAGGAGCTGAAGGCCATCTATTCCATCGCGGATGGCATGGTAAAGAAGATTGTCCTGCCCTGCACTGCCTGCCATTACTGCACCAGCCATTGTCCCCAGGGATTGGATATTCCCGGTTTGCTGGCCCTTTACAACGAGCATTGCTTTACACAGGGCGGCTTTATTGCTCCCATGGCGTTGCAGGCCGTTCCCGCGGACAAGCAGCCCAGCGCCTGCGTTGGCTGCCGCAGCTGTGAGGCCGTATGTCCCCAGGGGATTAAGATTTCCGAGGCTATGGCGGACTTTGCCGCGAGGCTGGGCGGCTAAGGCTGCTTGAACGCAAGGAGGGTTTTCTCGATGGAATATAGGAAACTTCCTCACGGGGAAGAACAGATCAGCGTAATCGGTCTGGGCAACAGCTCCCTGACCCATGAGGTGGGGGAGAAGGAGATTCAGGCTGCTGTGGAAATGGCTTTGGAAAACGGCGTCAACTACTTTGATATGGCTGCTGGGGACGCCGCGCCCTTTACCGCCTATGGAAAGGCGCTGGCAGGATGTCGGGAAAAGGCCTATCTCCAGGTGCATTTTGGCGCCGATTACCACACGGGCAAATATGGCTGGACCCAGGATTTGGAGCAGATCAAACGCTCCATCGCATGGCAGTTGGACGCTTTGCGAACAGATTATATCGACTTCGGCTTTATCCACTGTGTGGACGAACTGTCCGACTTGGAAAAAGCTGTCAGCGGCGGCGTGCTGGATTACATCCAGGCTCTTAAAAAGCAGGGAGTGGTTCGGCACATCGGTCTTTCCTCGCACACGCCCGCGGTGGTACAGAAGGCAATCGACCTTCATATTCTCGATATGCTCATGTTCAGCATCAATCCTGGATACGATTACCGTCACGGAGAGTACGCCTATGGGCAAGTGGACGAGCGCCAAGCCCTTTACCGCCGCTGTGAAGCGGAGGGTGTGGGGATTTCAGTGATGAAGGCGTTCAGCGGCGGACAGCTTTTGACAGCGGAAACGTCACCTTTCCACCAGCCGCTGACGAAATATCAATGTATCCAGTACGCGCTGGATAAGCCGGGGGTTGTCACCGTGCTGCCCGGTGTGCGGAACCGGGAGGATTTGAAAGAGATTCTTGGATTTTTCCAGGCCTCTCCAGAGGAAAAGGACTATTCTGTTTTGGGAACTTTTGCCCCGCAGGACGCGGACGGAGTGTGCGTGTATTGCAACCACTGCCAGCCCTGTCCCGTTGGGCTGGACGTGGGTCTGATTAACAAGTATTACGATCTTTCCAGAACGGGCGACGATTTGGCCAAGGATCATTACAACAACCTGGAAAAGAAGGCCGGCGACTGTATTTCCTGCGGCCATTGCGACAGCCGCTGCCCCTTCCATGTGGCACAGAGCCGCCGGATGGAGGAAATCCGAGCGTATTTTGGAAGGTAAACTTCAGTCCTGTTCTTTTTAAGGAGACTGCTGCTTTTGGGCGGCAGTCTCTTTTTTGTGGTGAGAGAAGAGATGCAGAAGTTAGGCCTTGATAACTTTTTTAGGAAAAGCTCTTGACAATACCCTTAGGGGGTATTATACTAATTTTAGAAAATACCTAGTGGGGGTATTTTTGAAGGAGGCGTATTTCTCTTGACTGAAAAGAAGCTTGACAAACAGCAGGTTTCTGCCCCAGCGGCATGCTGTCCTCATCATAAATCCACGCCGCGGGACGAAAAGGAGCTGAGATTGCTGCAAAACCGTTTAAAGCGCATGATCGGCCAGTTGAACGGTATCAGCAAAATGCTGGACGATAACCGGTACTGCGGAGATATTCTTGTGCAGGTGGCGGCTGTGGAAAGCGCCTTGCAGTCCTTTGGCTATCTGGTGCTGCAAGATCATTTGGAGACCTGCGTGGTGGAGGAGATCCAAAAGGGCAACACGCAGATTGTGGACGAAGCGGTGGAGCTGATCAAAAAACTGAAGTGAGGAGGGAGGAGTTCGCATGAAAACAGAAAAATATAACGTGACCGGCATGACCTGCGCCGCGTGTCAGGCCAATGTCACCCGGTGCGTTTCCAAGCTGGAGGGCGTGGCTGACGTAAATGTCAGCCTGCTTGCCAATCAAATGACCGTCTCCTATGACGAGAGCAAGGTGGCTCAAAACGACATTATCCAGGCTGTGGAGAAAATTGGCTACGGTGCTTCTTCTTTAGAGCAGCAGGCCGCGGGCCAGAACAAGGGAGGCTTTCGCGGCGAATGGCAGTCCCGGCAGGATCAGGCGGTCAATAATCAAAAGCAGATGAAGCGCCGCTTGATTTCTTCTGTGATCCTGTTGGTTCCGCTGATGTATATCGCCATGGGCGCCATGATGGGATTGCCTGTTCCTTGGTTTCTGGTGGGAATGGAAAATTCTCTGGTAAACGCTTTGGCTCAGCTGATTCTGACGGTCCCGGTACTGTTTATCAACCGGCATTTCTTTCAGACAGGCTTTAAGGCCCTGTGGCACCGGGCGCCCAACATGGATTCCCTGGTGGCCATTGGCTCGGGCGCGTCCTTGGTGTACGGCGTGTTCGCCATGTTCCGTCTGGCCTACGGTTTTGGCCACGGGGACATAGAGGTGGTTCATCAATACGCCCACGCTCTGTATTTTGAATCTTCCGCCATGATTCTCACCCTGGTTACGGTGGGAAAATACTTGGAGGCAAAATCCAAGTCCAAGACAGGCGACGCCTTGAGCAAGCTTGTGGATTTGGCTCCCAAAACAGCAGTAGTGCTTCGGGGAGGAACCGAGCGGATCATCCCCGCGGAGCAGGTGGCTGCTGGGGATATTGTGGTGATTCGTCCCGGCGAGGGGATTCCTGTGGACGGCATTGTGACGGAAGGCCACGGCTATGTGGATCAGGCCGCTATCACTGGCGAAAGCATCCCTGTGGAGAAACATCCTGGCGACCAGGTGATTTCCGCCACCATCAACAAAAACGGTTCCTTCCAGTTCCGAGCGTCCAAGGTGGGGGAGGATACCACCCTTTCCCAGATCATTCGTTTGGTAGATGAGGCCAGCAATTCCAAGGCCCCCATCGCGCGCCTGGCGGATAAGGTCAGCGGTGTATTCGTGCCAGTGGTGATCGCCATTGCTATTGTCACAGCCATTGTGTGGCTGATTGCCGGCATGGGCTTTGAGTTTGCCCTGTCCAACGCCATTTCCGTGCTGGTGATTTCCTGCCCCTGCGCGCTGGGTCTGGCTACACCAGTGGCGATTATGGTGGGAACCGGCAAGGCTGCGGAGATGGGAATTTTGATCAAGTCTGCTGAAAGCCTGGAAAACCTTCACAACGTTGACACCATCGTTCTGGATAAAACAGGGACCATCACCTCCGGGCATCCGGCTGTGACCGATGTTGTGGTGCTGGAAAGCTCTTTGACAGAGCGGGAGTTTCTGGCCGAAGCCGCCGCCGCGGAAAAGGGCAGCGAGCATCCCTTGGCTCAGGCCGTGGTGGAGCGCGCCCAAGAGCTGGCTTTGGACCTTCCGAAAGCAGAGTCCTTTGAGGCTGTGGCAGGCCGGGGAATTCGGGCAACCATAGGAGGCAAGAACTATCTGGCGGGCAATCTGGCCTTTTTGGAGGAAAACCACCTTCCTTTTACCCTGGAAGAGCAGAGCGCCGCTAAAACTGTTGTAACCCGCTTGGCAAAGGAGGGGAAAACGCCCCTGCTCTTTGTCCGGGATGGCAAGCTGCTGGGCGTGATTGCCGTGGCGGACACAGTCCGGGAAACCAGCCGGGCTGCGATCCAACGGCTTCGGGAAATGGGCCTGCGTGTGGTGATGCTCACAGGCGACAACAAGGTGACGGCGGAGGCCATCCGCCAGCAGCTGGGTATTGAGCAGGCTGTTTCCGATGTGCTGCCCACCCAAAAGGAGGCTCACGTTCGGACTCTTCAAGAGCAGGGGCACAAGGTCGCCATGGTAGGCGACGGCATCAATGACGCCCCCGCTTTAACACGGGCCGACATCGGCATCGCCATTGGTGCTGGCACGGACATTGCCATAGAATCCGCCGATGTGGTGCTGATGAAGGACTCTCTCGACGACGTGGCAAACGCCATCGATTTGAGCCGGGCCGTGGTTCGGAATATTCACATGAATTTGTTCTGGGCCTTTTTCTACAACATTTTGGGAATCCCGCTGGCGGCAGGCGTGCTGTATCCTGCTTTCCAGCTGCGGCTCAGCCCTATGATCGGCTCCGCAGCCATGAGCTTGAGTTCTGTGTGCGTTGTGACAAACGCCCTGCGGCTGCGGTTCTTCAAGGCCAAAAACGCTTCTACCCTGGTGGAAGGCTCTCCCCGGCGGGAGGCTTCTGATATACAACAAACTGTCAATGAACCGGCTCCTCTGGAACCGGAAACACAGAAAGGAAGTAACAACATGAAAAAAGTATTGATCGTAGACGGTATGATGTGCGCTCATTGCCAGGCCCATGTGCAGAAGGCTTTGGCCGGAGTGGACGGCGTCAGTGAGGCGGTGGTGGATCTGGAATCCAAAAAGGCCACTGTCACTCTCTCTAAGGATGTGGAGGATCAAGTGCTGATGGACGCTGTCACCGAGGCGGGATATACCCCTGTCAGCTGCGAGGAGACAGCCTGAGCTGTGGAAAACAAGCCTTGACTGAGCTGGTGAAACACGGTATAATATTGGCAGAGAAAGATGCGGTGCCATTTCCGGCGCCGCATTTTTGTGGAACGACGAATCGAAAAGGAGCAAATCCATGTACCGATTGATAAAGAAGGAGGGTTCTGCCCGCCGGGGCGAGTTTGTCACTGTTCACGGCACTGTGCAGACCCCGGCCTTTATGAATGTGGCAACAGCAGGCGCTATTAAGGGCGCTGTTTCCGCCTACGATTTGAAAGACCTGCATTGCCAGGTGCAGCTGTGCAACACCTATCACCTGCATTTGCGGCCCGGCGACGAGAACGTAAAAAAGCTGGGCGGTATTCGGAAATTCACCGGCTGGGATGGTCCCGTACTGACGGACAGCGGCGGATTTCAGGTGTTTTCCCTAGCTAAGCTGCGGAACATCAAGGAGGAGGGCGTCACCTTCGCTTCCCATGTGGACGGACACAAAATCTTCATGGGGCCGGAGGAAAGCATGCGGATTCAATCCAATCTGGGCTCTACCATCGCGATGGCCTTTGACGAGTGCGTAGAGAACCCCGCTACATATGAGTATGCCAAGTCTTCCTGCGAACGGACTGCCCGCTGGCTGGAACGCTGCAAGCGGGAGATGGCCCGCCTGAACAGCCTGGAGGAGACGATCAATCCCCATCAGCTGCTGTTTGGCATCAATCAAGGCTGCACCTTTGAGGACCTTCGTGTGGAGCATATGAAGCGCATTGCCGCTATGGATTTGGACGGCTACGCTATTGGCGGTCTGGCTGTGGGGGAACCCACCGAGGAGATGTACCGCATCATCGAGGCAGTAGAGCCTCACATGCCTCAAAACAAGATCCGTTATCTGATGGGCGTAGGGACGCCTGCCAATATTCTCGAAGCGGTTCGCCGGGGCGTGGATTTGTTTGACTGTGTTATGCCAAGCCGCAACGCCCGCCACGGCCATGCCTTTACCTGGGAAGGCTGCCGGAATCTGCTCAATGCAAAGTACGAGCTGGACGAGGCTCCCCTGGACGAACAGTGCCAATGCCCTGTTTGCCAGAGGTTCAGCCGCGCCTATATTCACCACTTATTTAAGGCGGGGGAGATGCTGGCAATGCGGCTGACGGTAATGCACAATCTTTACTTCTACAACCATTTAATGGAGAAAATTCGGGACGCTCTGGATGCCGGATGTTATGAGCGGTTTTTTCAGGAGCATATTGAAGCTTTGGGCAAACGGATTTAAATTGAGAAAAGTTTCCGCGATTTACTTGCAAGTTTCGCCGGTTCTTGTTATAATCTAAACACTACTTCGGAGGTGCAAAAACAAAATGAATCATGTAATGGCGCTCGACTCAACTGCTGCTGCCGCAGGCGGCGGTCTTCAGATGATTATTATGCTGCTGGTGTACGGCGTTTTTATTGTGGCGCTGTATTTTATCTTCTTCCGGCCTCAAAGCAAGAAGAAGAAAAAGGAGCAGGAAATGCGAAAGAACGCCCAGGTGGGTGACGAGATCACCACCATTGGCGGTATCTGCGGCCGCATCGTGGCTGTAAAGGACGAAATTGATTCCATCGTTATCGAGACCGGCAGCGATCGTTCCAAAATGCTGGTAAAGCGCTGGGCTATTGGCAGCGTGGACACGGTTCACGAGGATGACCAGGCCTGAAAAGCTCCTGTTTATAAGAGGTCGATATGACCTCTTATTTTTTTGTCCTAAAAACGCAAAGCTCTTCATATAGTAAAGCAAGCGATAGGGGGGAGGCTTATGAAAAAAGTAAAGGGATTCCTGCTGTCATTGGCGGTAACGCTTGTGGCAGCATTGCTGCTGTTAAGCTTGTCGGCCTTTGTGATTTCCCGAACAGGCGCGCTGCCGCAAGGTCCTGTTATCACAGTGCTGGTGACGGTTTTAATCTGTGCAGCCGTTTTTATGGGAGGTGCCTCAGCGGCGCTGTTCACTGGAGAGAAAGGCGCTTTGATGGGAGCGGCGTGCGGTTTGTTCTTCGCGTGCTGTGTTGCGGCAATCGCTTTTCTTTCTGTTGGGGCTTCTATCGGCATCGGCGGGGGAGGACGGTTAGCAGCGATTTTTTTCAGCGGCTGCATAGGTGGTGTCTTGGGCGTAAACCGAAAGCAGCGAGTGAAATTTTAATCAATTTTCTCGCGAAAAATATACACGGTTTTCCGTGTGTATTTTTATGCACACCAGATTTTGTGGAAACGACATAACCCAAATGACGGAATATACATCAGTTAACATAACTTAAATTACATAAAACATTTCGGTTGAAATAAAAACGAAAAAATATCCGCAAATTCTCTTGCAAAAATCCGCAACTTGTATTATAGTATATATTCACAGGGGTAAAAATCTCCCTTTCACTGTCTCATGTTGAAAAAGCGGTGAAATTGTGGAGTATTCCCGTGGAAAACCAGCGTATTTCTTCAAGATTTTGCTCTTTTACAAGGCGCAACATATAGATTTTCTTGCGCTGTATGCCAGCAGATTTTGGGGTTAAGAGAGAAAAAACATCCTGTTTTTTTCGCTGGCCGCACTGAGAGAGGGGCATAATTTTCCATCTCTGCATAAAGAGACGGCTGAAGGGCTGGTTTCCAGAAAATGAAAACTTAGGTTTCCTGTAATTTTGAAGCGTCTATTCATTTAGGCTTTCCGGCAACGAATAAGCTCCCCATTCTCCCTCATACAATGAAAATAAAAAGCCTGCTTCATGCAAGCAATGGGAGAGGATGAGCACTGTGAAAAGAACAAACAGCTCTGGAAAAGAAGCCCTGTTGAACGGTTCTTCTGCTTGGGAACGCTTTTGGGCGAGAAAGCCTTTTTTCTTGCTGCTGTGTTTGCTGCTGCTTGGAGTTGCCGTGGGCGCCGCGATGGCCGCTTTCTTCCCGCTTTTTCAGGACCGCCGCCTTTTCCCTTTGCGCTTTTCTGGGATACCGGTGGCCGGCTCGGGATTTTTTTCTTGTTTTACCACTCTTTTGCTCAATGTGTTGATCTGTTTAATTCCTCTGTTCCTGCTGGGGATCACCGCCTTTGGGGTATTTGCGGTGCCTTTGTTTCTCTTTTTTCGGGGAATAACAGTGGGAATCGGCGTCTTTTATTTTTTGTGGAGGGACGAGCTGTGGGGAATTTTCTTATCAGCATTGATATATACACCGGCTGCTGCAGCCGCAGGTGGATTGCTTCTGCTTTTTGCAGTACGTTCCTTCCAATTTTCCAATGGCTTGGCCAAGGTCAGTTTTTCCTCACAGGAGGGCAGCTTGGATCTGAAGCTCTATTTTCACGATCTTTTGCTGTTCTTAAGCTTTGCGGTGGGGATTTCCCTGCTTGGCTGTTTGCCAGCGGTGGTGTATGAAGCATTTCTGTAAGAAAAGAGGGTGGCAACAAACCATGAGCGGTGCAAGCGACTATTATTCCTTGTTCAGCGATTATCTGACCAATCAAAAGGCGAATTCAGCCAATACCAGGGAGTCCTATTTGCGGGACACGCTGTATTTCTTGGAGTTTCTCTCCAACGCGGGGGTGGATCCTTTAATGGCGGACGAGCGCGACATTCAGGGCTATGTTGACCATCTCTACGATTTAAAGCGTTCCCCCACAACAATTTCTCGGAATTTGGCTTCTGTGCGGTGTTTTTACAAATTCCTGATTTTCCGCGGGATGATTGACTACAATCCGGCCAAGGGAATCAAGCTGGAGAAAACAGAGAAAAAGCTTCCCCAGGTGCTTTCTGGAGAAGAGATTGAGCTGCTGCTTTCTCAGCCCGACATTACCGAAGCCAAGGGCTGCCGAGATAAGGCTATGCTGGAGCTGCTTTACGCCACGGGGATTCGGGCGTCCGAATTGATTAATCTGAATATCCAGGATCTGAACCTTCGTTCCGGCGTGCTGTATTGCCGGGGGAGCAAAGGGGTTCGTTCCATTCCAGTATATCCCTCCGCGGTGGTGGCTGTTTCCGATTATATCTACCGGATGCGGGGATTAATCATTGGTCCAGAGAGTGGCAGCGCCCTGTTTGTCAACTTAAACGGTGGCCGGCTTACCCGGCAGGGATTTTGGAAAATTGTCAAGGGCTACGCAACGGAAGCGGGGATTACAAAGGAAATTACCCCTCATACCCTGCGCCATTCCTTTGCCCTTCATCTGCTGGAAAACGGAGCCTCTGTAAAGGATATTCAAACGATGATGGGTCATGCGGATATTTCCTCTACACAAGTTTATGTGCAACTGCTGGACAGCCATGTAAAACAGGTGTATAATGATTGCCATCCCAAGGCAAAATTGGGATAAAATAAAAAGCACGGTCTGTGGAAATGGAGTTGGTTTTTTGGCATTTCTCGGTATTTTTGGAAACTACGACAAGCCTGGTCCTGGCGTCAACAAGGACGAGCCTCCCAAGGCGGCGCCAGTCCGTTTTTTTGAGATTCTTCTTCGAAAATTCGGACAGCTTGTCCAGCTGAACTTGATCTTTCTTATCCCGTTTGCAGCAGCGGTTGTATTGATGGTGTTGCTGTATTTGAGTCCCACACACTTTATGCTGCAGCTTCCAACCGCTTCGGGAGCGCTTCAGGTGGACATCTGGGCTATGTATGCCGCGCCGCTGCCGCTGGTTCTGTTGGCTCCTTTCACAGCTGGTCTCACCTTTGTAACCCGCAATTACGCCCGTGAGGAACACGCCTTTGTCTGGTCAGATTTTTGGGAGAATGTAAAAGGCAATTGGAAATATTTCCTCTTAAACGGCGCTGTGGTGTATCTGGTTTATGTAATTCTCAGTTTTTCCATTATGTATTACTACAACGCCACTTCCCGGGGATGGCTGTATTACATTCCGTTTTGGGTGTGCCTTGTATTGGCCGTATTTTTCCTTTTTGCTCAGTATTATCTGCCTGTGATGTTTGTCACCTTCGATTTGAAATTCAGCCAAGCCTATCGAAACGCTTTCATTCTGGCGTTGGCTGGCCTGGGACGAAATTTGCTGATTACCATCATCCTGGGCGGCTTGGGATATGCGGTATTTGCGTTTGTTCCTCTCAATGGCCTTACCATTCTGATCCTGTTGCTTTTACTGGTATTTTTGCTGTTTTCCCTTATCAGCTTCTTCATCAATTTCACCGTGTACCCAGTGGTGGACCGGTATTTGATTAAGCCCTATGAGCGGAGAGTGGAAGAAGCGAAAAACGGACCGGCGCCTTTAAAAGAGGAAAATTCCGAAGAGGCTCGGTTTTTCGCTCCCCCAGAAGCTGATGGGGAAGAGGAGGACGACGACGAGGACAAGATGGTATATGTCAACGGGCGTCTGATTAAAAAGTCCGAGCTGAAGGAAAAGAATTATCACAGAGACGATTTGGAATAACCCATAAAAAAGAGAGCCTTTATCGGCTCTCTCCAGCCTGTAGAAAAACCTGCTCCGGCAATTAAGCCAGAGCAGGTTTTTTGCTTG
>CAJMOH010000021.1 GCA_905215055.1 uncultured bacterium | reverse complement strand
ATTTACCCCTGGTTGAACCAGGGGTTTTGTTAAGCCTAAAGGCAGCAAACAAAAAGCCCCGGCCTGGATTTTTCCAAGCCGGGGCTTTTGCGCTGTTTTCTTCTGGAAAGACTAGGCCTCCAACTGATTTTCCAATTCGCTGGGAATTTTCACCGCCAGGCCGTTGAACTCCACACCCTCCCCGGCGGGGATGAGCAGGTACTTCTGGCCGTCGATGACCCGGGTCTGCACCATGGGGGAGTAGTCCGACTCTACCGTGACGGACACCTGGGGTGTCTTGATTTCCACCTTCCCCGGGTCGATGAGATTGGCGGGGTTCAGGGCCACGCCCTCGCCGAACCTTTCATCGCACAGGGACTGGAAGGTCTGGATATTCTCCTCCGGCACCTCACAGCCCTGGAGGATGTGGGTCAAGTCCTTGGCCGTAACGGTGAGAGGCTCTTGACTGCCGGACTCTTTGTGCTCCGTGAGCATCCCGTCCAGCTGGCTGTACACCACCTGGACCACGTCCATGCTGCAGGCTTGGCCCAAAGCTTCCGCCAGGGACTCCCGGAAGGTCTCCTTTTGCTGGTCCGCGGCCATGGGAACATCGGTGTGGAATACGCTTTCGATAAACGCCTGGGGCAGCGCGTGGGGCTTGCGGCAGTAGAATAGGGCGTTGTAGAGATTGGCGGCCCGGTCGTCAAAGGCGGGGAACAGGAAGCCGCACTCCGGGGCCGCCACAGTCTGGGGCGCGAAGCAGTGGAACTCGTTGTCCCCAGCATAGTAGCCCAGGCCGGGCTTGCCCTCCTTCACCGGGCACACGGCGCAAAGGATGTAGGAAAAAACGTTCTCCCCGTCCTCCAGGGCGGCGCCGTCCTTGGCTTTGGTGGGTACGTCGTAGGTGTCGTGGGCCAGAAGCAGCAGGTAGCTGCCCTCCAGGTGCAAACTCTCCACGGCCTTTTGGTAGAAGGCCTGCCGGGCCTCCAAGTCTTGGAGCTCCGAATCCCGGAGGGCCATCAGCAGTCGGTGCTCGTCGCTGTCCGCCACCTGCTGGGTGGAGAACACCAGGTCAATCAGGTTCTTTCCCAGCTTGCCGGACAGGGCTTTTTTCAGCAAGGCAAAATATTGCTCCGCCTCCTCCTGGGGCATGAGAGACAGGGGCTCGTCCAGGTCGGCGACAATCTCCCCGCTGGCGCTGACGTAGCAGCCGTAAATGCGCTTCACGGCGTTTTTCTCCGCCTGCCACCGGCGGCGCAGCTCGGACACTTCTTTTGTATTCATACGCTTGGTACCTCGCTTGTTTCAGTTTCCATAATATTGTAGCGGATTCCAGGGGAAAAAGCAAACGTTTTCTTGATAGAAGCGCTGTTCCTGTGGTATAATATAACGCTATCTTTGCGGGGTCCTTGCGCCGGCACACAGGAGGAGAGCGTGTGAAAAGATTACTGCGAACGATCTGGGCGGTTCTTAAATTTGAAGCGGTTTGCAAGCTGCTGGTGATCTGTTTCATTTACCCCTTGCTTTACAGCATTTATCAGATCTATGCCGCGTCGGAGGGACTGAATTTTAACGGCGGGGTGGTTTCGGCTTTTTTCAGCCCGGCAGGAGTGATTGTACTTCTGCTGGTGGCGGCGGGCGCCACTGTCTTTGTGTTTTGGGAGCTTACCACCATTGTGCGGATTGCGGCTCTCACCCGTCAAGGGCAGACATACACCTGGCGGGAATTGTGGTGGAATTCCCTGTGGGGACTGGGCGCGTTAAAGGGCTGGTCCCTGCCGGCTTCGGCGGTTCTCTATCTGGGACTGTTTCCCTTGGCGGGGTTTGGCTATGTCAACAGCTTGATTTCCACCTTGGCGATCCCGGAGTTTATCAACAGCGAGCTGCGGCGCTACGGCGTCTTGGGCATGGCCGCCATGATTGCCATTCCCGCGGTGTTATATCTTTCAGCGGCGCTGCTTCTGTTTGTTCCCCTTCAAATGGCCTTGAAGCGCAGGAGATTTTTCCCCGCGGCGAAGGAAAGCCTTTTCATCTGGGGCCGGGCCTTTTGGGGCAATAGCCGTTTGCGCTGGCAGGGGTTTGCTGTGCTGGGAGCCATTGGCGCTTGGATGACGCTGTTCACCCGAATCGCGCAATATTGGCGGAGAAACCGGCTAAGCCTGATCGATTTTGACGCCTATTTCTTTCGCAACCTGCTCTATTCCGAGGCGTTTCCCATCGACTTTGCCTACTGGGTGGTGAGAGCCGCTTTGGACACGGTGGCGATGACTTTGTTTGTCTGCCTTCTCCTGGCTGTAATGGACCCTCAAAAGCAGCTTCACTTCAGCCTTGTCCTGCCCAGCCAGGGGGACGCCGCGGTTCTTGCCGGAATTCTTCGCCGGCAGCTGGGACGCCTGCGGGGAAAGCTTTTGTCCCTGTGGAAGAAAAAGGGAGCCAAAGCGCTGATTTTTGTTCTCTGCGCGGGCTTGGCCGTCTGGATGCTGGTGGGCAATCCTCCGCCGGCGCTGGTTCATCCACCTGTGGTGATTGGACATCGAGGCTGCATTTATGAGACGGAGAACACCTTGGCTGCGGTTCAAGCGGCAGGGGAATATGGAGCGGATTTCGCGGAGATTGACGTACAGCTTTCCGCCGATGGAGTGCCTGTGGTGCTTCACGATGCCAACCTGTGGCGATTGGCTGGACAGGCGTTGAACGTGGAGGACCTTACCGCAGAGGAGCTTGCCTCCATCGAGCTGCTTCCCACAGGCTATGGGGAAGCGGGAGGACATATTCCCACTTTTGAGGCGGTGCTGCGGCAGCTGGCAGATTCCTCAAATTCCATGGGATTGCTGGTGGAGCTGAAGCCCGGCGGAGACAATGGGGCGGATTTAACCGCCGCTGTGTTGAAGCTGGTGGAGGAATCTGGCCTGGGGAGCCGCTTGATGTTTATGTCTCAGGATTATCCCAGCATGGCGGTTTTGCAGCAGGCTCATCCCGAGTGGTGGGTGGGTTACTGCGCGTACACCTCCAGCGGCTATCTGGACGAGGGAATTTGGCAGTATGACATAGATTTTCTGGCGGTGGAGGAATCGATGGTTTCCAACCGGCTGACCCGCCTGGCCCGCAGCCAGAGCCTTCCCATTTATGTGTGGAGCGTCTACGATTCGGACCGTATGCTTCAATACCTCCAAATGGGGGTGACAGGCCTTATCACAGATTTTCCTGACATCGCCCGAAGCGTGGTGGACGCCTATCAAGAAACCTCCCGCACCTATCAAAGAGAAGCCGTCGCCGGCTCTCACGGATCTTTGCGATAAAGAAAAGGCCCTGACGGAAAGCCGTCGGGGCCTTTGTTATCATAGAATAGAATTTTCCTCTTACTCTGCAACCGTCACAGAGGTGATGTGGGGATTGGCGCCTTCATACCAGTACAGGAAGCCTTCGCAGTCAATAGTCTGTCCAACCTCCAAAGCCTCAACAGCCTTGTACACCTCGGTGGAGCTGTCACACAGATAGGACTCCACAACAAAGCTGAAGGTCTGGTCGTTGTAGGAAACGTTGAAGTACACGTCGTCGCCCTGAGTGCCAGAGCCATCGTAGTTGTACAGGAAAGCAGCCTCGTTGCCGTTGGCGTCGGTGCTGGGAGCCACAGTCAGGCCGGTGAAGGTGACTTTCTCGTTCTGATGCTGCTCCAGCTCGTCAGTGCCCAGCAGCTCGGTGGCGTCCAGGGGCTCGGCCACAAAGGTGTCGCCCTCCACAATCTGGTCCAGCTGGCCGTCCATAATTTCAATCTCGCCGGACCACTCGGCCTTGTAGCCGGAAACCTGGATGCAGGTTCCCTCGGTCATGGCGTCATAGTCCTCCTGGGTGCATTTCATGTCATAGGCAAAGTAACCGCCGTCCTGATCCTGCAGGTAAACCGTGGCAGTACCCTGCTCGGCGTAATAAGATTGCTTGGCCTGAACATACGCCTGGATGGTCACCGCGTCGTCAATGGCGGCGGCCATGTACTCGTCATAGGACATCACAGCGGCTTCGGTGCTCTCTTCGCTGGCAGCAGAGCTGTCCTCGGCGGCGCTGCTCTCTTCAGCCTCGCTGCTGCTCTCCTCCACAGCGGAGCTTTCCTCTGCCACAGAGCTTTCAGAGGAGGTGCTGGAGGAGCTTTCAGAAGTGGTGCCGCCAGCGCAGGCAGCCATAGAGCAGGCTAAGCAGAGAGCCAAAATTGCGGAAATCAGTTTTTTCATAGCGGTTTTCTCCTTTGCATATATTGCATCATCTATGTTTTCGAAAGAAGGAAAGCTGCCTTCCTCTCGGAAACGGGCATATTATACAGCGGATTTTGAGAAAAGTCAATCAGATTGCCGAAAAGCCAGGGAATTTAACAAAAGCCAGTCACGCAGACCTGGTGGATTTGCTCTTTTTTCGGCTTTTTCTCAGCCAATGTAAAATTACATAGGCCAAAATCAGCACCCACGCCGCCGCCAGTACCACCAGCAGCGCCGTTGCCGTGGGCGGAAGAGGTCCAAGCTCCGTCTTGCCTCCTCCCGAGGCGGACACGCTGTCCAGGTGATACAGGGAAGAGGTGTCCTGATACAGCTGGTCGATAGAATCGCTGTCCACTGGTTGATCCCGGCGCACAGACTTGGTCACATCCTCAATCAGCTGGCCGGCCGCGTCTCGCAGGGAGGTAGAGCCATTGAACACCGGTGTGATAAAGGTGTCGTCCAGATGGTCCAAAAGCAGCTTGGCCGCGTCAATTTTTACCTGGTAATAGGTGTCGTTGTCCTCGCCGGCCCTGCTCAGATAATCCTGATACTCCGGGCTTTGCTGGGCGCTGGTGGTGACAGGTACATAGCCCTCCGTCTGGGAATAGGCAATTTGGATGGAATCCGTCAGCAAATACTGGGTGAACAACCAGGAGGCCAGCACCTCCTGGGGATCGTCCTTGTTGAAGATACAGATGGACGGTCCCTGGGAAATCATCTGGGGATTTTCCGGATCAAACTGAGGGATCATTCTCACCTCTGTCTCAAAGTCGATAATTTCCTCTTCGGCGATGTCCACCAGGGGGGCGTTGGTACCCATCCAGGTGGCGCCTGCGGTAGAATCGATGGCGAAAATACACTGTCCGGCGTTTAAAAAATTTGCCGGATACCCAGAGATCTTGAAGGTGGAGAAAGCTCCGGTGGAAACGTGACTGGCAATGTCCAGCAGCAGGTCTTTGGTGGTATCGTTAAACAGCAGCACCTCCCCAGAAGGGCTGGAGTACCCGGCGTCCAGCTGCTGGAGCATTTGAATCATCATGTTGTCCGTGGACTTATAGATAAAGGGAATCAGCACCTCCTGGCCGTTGATGGAATAAATTCCATCGTCTCCCAGGGTGGCGGCGGCAGCCTCGCTGACCTCCCACACAAAATCCCAGGTCAGGGTTTCCGGCAGGGTGAAGCCCAGGGCCTCCACCATATCCTTATTTACATAGCAGGCCTCGGTAGAGCGCATATAGGGGACGGCGTAATAGTGGCCGTTTAGGTAGCACTCCTCCAAAAACTGCGGTACAATTTCCTCCTTTGCGGGAGCGTCAAACCGCACCTCACTGCCCACGCCCAGACCGTAAGCGGGGTCGGTTAACAGCTCGTCTAAAGGAACCACCACATTGTCGCCGGTCAAATAGGTGGCGATGTGGTCGGGGTAGGTGATGCACACGTTGGGAGTGGTTCCTGTGGAGATATTGGTAATCACATCGTTGTAGATGTCGCCGTAATCCGTGTACAGCCTCAGGGTGACAGTGATGTTGGGATACAGGTCCTGAAACTCCTCGATGGCCCGGCGGTAGATGTCGGTTTGGCGCATGTTGGTATCGTTTTTGGCCCAGAAGGTAATTTCATAGGATTCCTCAAGACTACCTTCAGCGCTGGGAACAGTAAAGGCGGTTTGCTCCCGCTGTCCGTGGCAGCCGAAAAGGGAAAGGCACAAAAGCAGGGCCAGCGCAAGGCAAAAAAGTCGTTTCATCCCTTGGTCCCTCCTCTGGATACGCCCTCCATAATCTTTTTGCGGAATCCCAAAAACAGCAGAATCAGAGGAACGGAAATGACCACTACCGCGGCCATCATGGCGGGGATATTTTCCCGGCCAAAGCCGTTTTCCCGAATCTCCTGAATGCCGTTGGACACCAGGTAATAGGCTGGGTCGTCGGTAATCAGCCGGGGCCACACATAGGAATTCCAGCACTCAATCAGCTTTAGGATGGTGATTGTCACCAGAGTGGGCCGGCAGATGGGAATCATCACCTTCCACAGATATTTCAGGTCCGAGGTGCCGTCCACCTTGGCGGCTTTATACAACTCCTCCGGTACCTGCTCAAAGTTTTCCTTGAGCAGATAAATGTAAAAGACCGAGGTGATAGAGGGAAGAATCAGTCCCAAAAAGCTGTTGCGAAGATCCATGTTGGTGATGGTGACAAAGTTGGTAATAACCACCAGCTCGGTGGGGATCATCATCATGGAAAGGAACAGTCCGAACACCAGATTTTTTCCTCGAAACCGCAGTCTGGCAAAAGCATAGGCGGCCAAGGTGCTGACAAGAACCATGGCGGCTGTGGTGATTAAGGAGAAAATCAGCGTATTGAGAAGATACCCCAGCAGCTGCACCGCGGTGAAGGTGTTCTCATAGTTTTCCAGGGTGGGGGAGAGGGTGAAAAATACCGGCGTGTGCTCAGAGTTGTAGGCGCCGTAGCTCTTGATGGAGGAGAGCACCATCCAGTAAAAGGGGAACAGCACCACCACGGCCCACACGCTGAGAAGCAGATAGGTCAGAGCGGTGATGATTCCGTTTTTTCGGCGCATGGCGGTTTCCTTTTTTTCGACATTGGCTTTGCTTTCCAAGGGAAGCCCTCCTTTCAATCCACAGACCGCTTGCGGGTGACAAGCAGGTTGATGCAGGTGATGGTCAGCACGATGACAAACAAAATAATGGCTGCCGCTGACGCATAGGAGGGATACCCGCCGCTGTCGCCGTAGAGCATGTCATAGACATAACCTACAATGGTGTTCATCCCAGCGGCATTCAGATCTGTGCCAAACAGGGCCACCGCGTCGCTGTACGCCTTAAAGGCGCCAATAAAGCCAGTGATTACTAAATAGACAATCATGGGCGAGATCATGGGGAGGGTAATGCGGAAAAAGGTCCTGGTTCGAGAGGTGCCGTCCACCCGGGCAGCCTTGTAATACTCGTCGCTTACCGAGGCCAGGGCGCTGGTAAGCACCAAAATCTTAAAGGGCAGAACCACCCAGATGGTGTAAAAGCACAGCACGAACATCTTGGCCCAGTGGGGACCGTTGATAAAATCCACCGGCCCGGCGCCAAACCAGGAGAGCATCAGGTTTACCAGGCCGTCGGTGTATTCCGTGCGCTGAAACAGCACCATAAACACCAGGCCCACCGCCAGGGTGTTGGTCACATAGGGCAGAAAGTAGATGGTCTGAAACAGCTGCCGCAGGGGCTTGATGGAGCTGAGGGCCGTAGAGATCACCAGGGCCAGAATGGTGGAGGCCGGCACTGTGATAATCACCAGCACAAAGGTGTTTTCCACCGCCTGCAAAAAGTAGGGATCGTGCAGCACATAGGAGTAGTTGTAAAGTCCCACCCCCTGATAGGTTTGAGAGGCGAAGTTGTAGCACTCCTCCACCGAGTAGATCAGCACGTCAATCAGTGGGTAGATCAGAAACGCCCCCAGCAAGATCAGGGAGGGCAGCAGATAGAGCCAGGCTTTTTTGGAGTTGCGGTCCATAAGATTTCCCTCTTTTCTCGGTCAAGCCCTCGGGCGGGGCGTGGTGTCAAACGGGATCCGCGCTTCGCTTTCCCGGCTGAACAGAAACACCTTTTCAGGACGCAGGGAAAACCGCACGGTTTCCTGTTTGGCGTCCACCTCCTGCTCAGAGCGGATAATGGCCCGCAGGGTGGCTGTTTGGCAGGCGGGATGGGTACAGACAATGCTGGTGTCCCGGCCCAGAACCTCCACCCGGTTTAAGCCGCAGGTCACAGGTCCCTTCCGGTCCGGCTCAAAGCCCTCTGGACGGACGCCGGCGAACACAGTGCCGTCTGGCGTGCCGGGAACAGGCAAAGCCGGCTGGCCGTTCAACAGAAGCGTGCCGTTTTTCACCTCACCCTCAAACACGTTGATAGGGGGCGTGCCTAGAAATTTCGCCACAAATAGGTTCGCCGGGTTGTCGTAGACCTGCTGGGGGGCGCCCTGCTGCATCAGCACGCCGTCCCGCATCACCACAATCTTGTCGGAGATGCTCATGGCCTCTTCCTGGTCGTGGGTGACAAACAGGGTGGTAATGCCTGTCCGCTTCTGGATTTTCACAATTTCCTCCCGGGTTTGCAGCCGCAGCCGGGCGTCCAGGTTGGAAAGCGGCTCGTCCAGCAGAAGGACTCGGGGCATTTTCACCAGCGCCCGGGCGATAGCCACCCGTTGCTGCTGGCCGCCGGAAAGCTCCTTGGGCTTTCTCTCCAGCAGCTCTTCAATCTGAACCAGCTGAGCTGTTTCCATGGCCCGGCGGCGCATTTCCTGCCGGGAGGGACGATCCTTGCCCTTCAAATTTTCCAGCGGGAACAAAATGTTCTGCATCACGGTCAGATGGGGATAGAGGGCGTAGTTTTGAAACACCATGCCCACTCCCCGCAGCTCGGGGGGAAGCTTGGTCACATCCTCTTGGCCAAAAAAGATTTTGCCGGCGCTTGGGGTTTCCAGCCCGCAGATCATGTTTAGCGTGGTGGATTTTCCACAGCCGGAAGGCCCCAGCAGTCCCACCAGCATCCCGTCGGGGATTTCAAAGGTCAAATCCTCCACGGCGGTAACTTCTCCCTGGGCTTTTCTGCCTCGGGCAGGAAACCGCTTGGTGAGATTCTGCAGCGTGATATTCATGATGGTTCATCTCCCTGCGAAAGCGTATTTCAGCATCGATTATAGCAGATTTTCCCATTCATCTCAAGAGACGGACAGCCGCTCAAGGCCCCCAAACTCCCGAAGAAATGAAAAATCTCCGTAAAATTCTAGTGAATCAGAGGGCTTCCTGCCCGGCCTGGTACCAGCTGGGAATGATGCGTCTCATCCCGTCATACCAGTCCAGCACCTCGGCTGCCTGCTGCTTCATAGTGGCGATTTCCCCCTCCCCAAAGGGCAGCGCCCAGGGAAGGGCGGACAGGCAGTTACTGGCGATGTACAGGGCCAGTAACTGCCAAAAGTCCTCTGGCGGGTCTCCGTTAAAGTATCCCTGCAGCATTCCGCTGGCAAAGAGAGGAGAAATCTGGGCGCACCAGGGCAGGCGGCTAAATTCCTTCCATGGATCTCCCGGATTGCATCGATCAAAGTCAATGATGATCAGATGTCCATCCGCTATCAGCATATTGCCGTCATGGTAGTCTCCGTGAAGCCATCGTGTAGCCCGCCCTTTCAACAGGTCCAGATGGCTTTCCACAAATGCTGTCAGCAAGTCACCTTTTTCGTAGTGAATAGGGCAGGCCAGATAGCCTCTTACCTTCCGCCTCATGTTGGCTTGGCACACTTGTTCCCAAGGCGGGAAAGATTCCAGTGTCGGAAGCTGATGGAGCTTTGCCAATGCCTTTCCGGCCTCCAGACCCAGTCGATGCTGTTCTTTTAAGGAAAAATGTGGTAAAACCTGTCGGGCATTTTCTCCATTGCACCAAGATTCCCAGATGTACACCTGGGAACCTTGGCGTTGAGAGCCCAAGGGTTGGCATACAGGTAATCCCGCCTCCCAGGCGCGCTGTTGCAAGTCCCGAGCTTGGTGCAGGTGTGTTTCTTTTTCTACGGGACACACCCGCAAAAAGAACTCCTGGCCGTTTGCATCCCAAGCGTGATATTTCTGATCTCCGGACCAACCGGAATGAATTTCCTCCAGTCTTGTAAAGTCCATGTTCCGCCCTCCTATGCAAAAAGCTGCCGGGAAACCCCCGGCAGCGGTTCTCTCAGTTTCTGCTGAATTCCGAAAGCTGCAGCCCCTCGTTGTGCTCCAAGGCCCAGTTGATGCTCCACTGGTTGGAGAACAGCAGCAGGTAGCGGCCTTTCATGTCCTGAACCTTCCGGGTGTCGGAGGTCAGGCTCAGCTTCTTTAGGTCGATCTCCTCGTTGTCAATCCATCGGATATAGGAGTAGGGCAGGGTCTGCATGGCGATGTCCACGTTGTACTCATTTTCCATGCGGTACTGGAACACATCAAACTGCAAGCTGCCCACCACTCCCACAATGATTTCCTCCATACCGGCGCCAATCTCCTGGAAGATCTGAATGGCGCCCTCCTGGGCAATCTGGGTGGCGCCCTTGACAAACTGCTTGCGCTTCATGGTGTCCTTTTGCCGCACCAGGCTGAACAGCTCTGGAGCGAAGGTGGGAATGCCTTCAAAGACGATCTTTTTTCCCGGGGCGCACAGAGTGTCCCCAATGGAGAACACTCCTGGGTCAAACACGCCGATGATGTCCCCCGCGTAGGCCTCCTCGATAATTTCCCGGCTTTGGGCCATCAGCTGCTGAGGCTGAGAGAGCTTCATCTTTCGTCCACCCTGGACGTGTTCCACTTCCATACCCTTCTCAAACTTGCCGCTGCAAATGCGGATGAAAGCAATTCGATCCCGGTGAGCCTTGTTCATGTTGGCCTGGATCTTGAACACAAAAGCGGAAAAGCTGGGATCAAAGGGGTCCACCACACCTTGGGCCGTGTTCCGGGGCAGGGGAGGAGTGGTCAGCTTTAGGAAGCTCTCCAAAAACGGCTCTACACCAAAGTTGGTCAGGGCCGAACCGAAGAATACCGGAGACAGCTTTCCATGGCGAACCTTTTCCAAGTCGAAGTCATAGCCGGCCCCATCAATCAGCTCCACATCATCCTGCAAGGTCTCATACAGGGAATCGCCAATAGCGGCCCGCAGGCCTTCATCCTCCAAGGAAAAGTCATGCTCCCGGGCTTCCTTCCGGCCGGCGTTGTCCCCGTCCGGCTCAAATTGCAGCACCTGCTTCCGTTCCCGGTCGTACACGCCCTTGAAATCCACGCCGGAACCAATGGGCCAATTCATGGGATAGGTGCCGATTCCCAGCTCTTTTTCGATCTCGTCCAGCAGATCGTAGGGGCTGCGGGAATCCCGGTCCATCTTGTTGATAAAGGTGAAAATGGGAATGTCCCGCATAACGCACACCTTGAAGAGCTTGCGGGTCTGAGCCTCCACGCCCTTGCTGGCGTCGATGACCATCACCGCGGAGTCCGCCGCCATCAGAGTGCGGTAGGTGTCCTCGGAAAAATCCTGGTGGCCGGGAGTGTCCAAAATGTTGATGCAATAGCCGTCATACTGAAACTGCATCACAGAGGAGGTGACGGAAATACCACGCTGCTTTTCAATTTCCATCCAGTCCGAAACAGCGTGGCGTGAGTTGCGCTTGCCCTTTACCATGCCCGCCAAGGTAATGGCTCCGCCGTAAAGGAGAAATTTTTCCGTCAGAGTGGTTTTACCGGCGTCGGGATGAGAGATAATGGCAAAGGTTCTCCGGCGCTGGATCTGGTTTTTTATATCAGGCAAAATCAGCCATCCTTTCTCACGTTGTGACAGAGTGTATCGGTGAAATGCGGCGGGCGTGTTACATGGGAATTCCCTCACTTTTTAAAAGAAACTCAAAACCAAATTATTATAGCACACAGGCCGTATAAACGCAAGAGCGCCCTTCGGCATAGTGACAAGCTTTTCTCACATATTTTTAGAGCGGGAAGGAGGGGAGCGCGTGTATTTGGTGATTCTGGCTGTCTATGTGGCGCTGGCCATTGGAACGGCGTGCCTGACGGTGTGGCGGCGCAACCGCAAATGAAAAGCAGTCCGGGGCGGGAACACGCGCTGTCCGGGCTGCTTTGATTGATGAAAGATTAAAAAAAGAAGAGTCCGCCTTGCCGGAGGATTTGACCAGTGACCGCCACTGCAATTCCCAGCAGGGCGCCGCAGATCACCTCAATGACCCGATGTCCCAGAGATTCGTTGAGCTTGGGAATCAGGTCGTTGAGAGACTTTTCCTGGTCGTTCACATCGCCGCTTTCCAGGTATTCCACAATTTGGTTGATGGCCTTGGCGTGCAGTCCCGCGGCCCAGCGGACGCCTGTGGCGTCATACATCACAATCAAGGCCACAATAAACGCCAGAGCGAACACCGGCGATTGAAACCCATAGAGGAAATAAGAGGTGAGTACCACCGAGCAGCACACAGCGGAATGAGAGCTGGGCATGCCTCCGGCGCCGGCCAGCCGCTGCCGGTTAAAGGCCCGGTGCTTCAAAGCGTCCAGCACGGTTTTGATTGCCTGGGCCAAAATCCAGGAGACTACCCCCACGTTGATCAGTGGGTTGGAAATGAGAATAGAAAAGTCCATAAGATCCTCCCCGTTATCCTCCTCAAGCTGTCCTTATCATACCCCATCCGCTGGGGGGTGTCAACCGGGATTCCGCCAGGAGAAGGAAAAACTGTTTTTCAAAAGCATACGCCCTAATTTTCAAGTTTTTTTGGGAACGCAAAGAGGGTTTGTCAAAAAACTCACGCTCTTGCAATCCGAGGGCCGCTGTGATACACTTTGTTAGGAATTTCAAACAGCACAGGAGGCGAATAGCATGGCTGGTCCAAGCCGGAATTACGCAAAGGAGCTGGAGCGGCTGATCCAGCGGCTTCAGCAGGAGGGCAAGACACCAAGGCTGCTGCTGCACGCCTGCTGCGCGCCCTGTTCCAGCGCGGTGCTGGAGTATCTTTCCCAGTATTTTGCCATTACCCTGCTCTATTATAATCCCAACATTTCCCCATTTGAGGAATACGAAAAGCGGGAGGCCGAGCTGAGGCGGCTGGTCGCTGAAATGGACCTGGTCCATCCGGTGGAGCTGCTGCCCTGCGAGTATGAGGGACAAGCCTTCGCGGAGGCCGCCCAGGGCTTGGAGGGAGAACCAGAGGGCGGCAAGCGGTGCGAGGCCTGCTTCCGGCTGCGGCTGCGTTACGCGGCGCGGGAGGCGGCCCGCCTTCATTTTGACTATTACACCACCACGCTGTCCATTTCACCCATGAAAAACGCCCGGCTTCTCAACCGGCTGGGCGAGGAGATCGGCAGCGAATACGGGGTGGCCCACCTGCCCTCCGATTTTAAGAAGAAGGACGGCTATAAACGCTCCGTGGAGCTTTCCAAGGAGTTTGGTTTATACCGCCAGGATTACTGTGGCTGTGCTTTTTCAAAGGCCCAGCGGCAGAGAGAGAAACAGGAAAGGAAGGATCTGTAAAGTGTCTGTGCATTACAACGGCGTCACCTACCGGACGGCGGACGCCCACGCCCATATCTATCCGGGAAAAATTGCGGAAAAGGCCACTGACTCTGTGGGGGATTTCTACCACATCCCCATGCAGAACGTGGGTCTTCCTCACGTTTTGGCCCAGCGGGGAGGCGAAGCCGGCATCGACCGCTTTTTGGTCTGCTCGGTCGCCACGAAGGTGGAGCAGGTTCGCTCTATCAACCAGTTTATCCAGGAAAAGTGCCAAAAGTATCCGCAGTTTATTGGTCTGGGAGCATGGCACCAGGACATCACTGACATCGAGGGGGAAATGGACGACATCCAGCGCCGGGGGCTGCGGGGCATCAAGCTTCATCCAGACTTTCAGCGGTTTCTCATTGACGACGAGCGGATGCTCCCTGTCTATCAGGAGGCGAACCGCCGGGGCCTGCCCATTCTGTTCCATACCGGAGACAGCCGCACCGATTTCTCCACACCCCGCCGTTTGATGAACGTGCTGGAAAAAATTCCGGACTTCACCTGCATCGCCGCCCATTTGGGAGGTTACAGCGAGTGGGAGGATGCCCGCCGGGAGCTTTCCGGCACCAATGTATATATCGACACCTCCAGTTCCCTGTTCGCGGTTACGCCGGAGCAGGCCCGCAAGAGCATCGACCACTTCGGCGTGGACCACACCATGTTTGGTACGGACTTTCCCATGTGGTCTCCCCGGGAGGAGCTTCAGCGCTTTTTCAATTTGGGCTACGGGGAAGAGGATAACCGGAAAATGCTCTACGAGAATTTCGCCCGGCTGTTCCACCTGACGGATTGATGGACCAAGCCCGTTTTTTGGAGGCCTGCCGCTGGGCCTGCTCTGGGGAAGCGGTCCGTCAGGGAATTGGCACGCTGGGAGAAAAGACCCTGCACAGCGCGGTCAAGTATTACTTTCAGCCGGACCCTTCCCAGCGGGAGGTGCGTCTGGGCCGGTATGTGGCGGATGCCCTTACCAGTCATGGGGTGATCGAGGTGCAGACCCGGGCCTTTGACCGCCTGCGCCCCAAGCTCTGCGCCTTTCTCGGTCAGGGGCCGGTGACGCTAGTCTACCCAGTGCCGGCAAAAAAGACGGTGGCCTGGATTTCGGAAACGGGGGAGATCACTCCACCCCGCAAAAGCCCTCTCAAGCCCGGTGCCGGCTATGTGCTTCCAGAGCTGTACAAGCTGGGGGAGCTGCTTTCCCACCCCAGCCTCCGGCTGTGCGTTTTGCTGCTGGAGGTGGAGGAGTACCGTCTGCTAAACGGCTGGAGCCGTGACAAAAAGCGGGGTTCCACCCGGTTTGACCGGTTACCCGTGTCCCTGCTGGGAGAGGTGTGGGTCCGCTCTCCAAAGGAGTATGACAGGCTTTTGCCGGAGGGGCTACCCGCCCTTTTTACCAGCCGGGAGCTGGGAAAGGCTGTGGGGCTTTCTCCCAAACGGTCCACACTGGCCGCTAAGGTGCTGCGGGAGATGGGCGCCATCTCCCAGGAGGGAAAGCGGGGAAACGCTTTTCTTTACCGGCGAAGCCGGAACAATGAATAGGCTGCTCGGCGGCCCAGTTTGATAAAGGAGATTTGAATATGGAATCCTACCTGCGGGTTATTGGGCAGGCGGTGCTGTTTTTCCCAGTCGCCGCCGCGTTGATTGCCCTGCCCTTTCTTATTCACCACTATCGGAAATACGGCGGCATGACCTTTGCCCGGTTTTTCCTCAGCTATTCTTTTGTGCTGTATGCTTTGTGCGCTTATTTTCTTGTAATTCTTCCCCTTCCCAGCCGGGAGTCGGTGGCTCAAATGACTGGACCCAGCGTGCAGCTGCTTCCCTTCAGCTTTTTCCGGGATCTTTCCAAGGAGACGGGCTTTCAACTGTCCCAGCCTTCCACCAATTTGCCTGCGCTGCTTTCCAACTTTACCCTGCAATTTGTATTTAACATTGCCCTGCTGGGACCCTTGGGCTTTTACCTGCGCTATTACTTCCGGCGGAGGATGCTGCCCGCGGTGCTGATCTCCCTGGGCGTCAGTCTGTTTTTCGAGCTGACCCAGCTTTCCGGCTTGTATGGGTATTACCCCAGAGCCTACCGCCTCTTTGACGTGGACGACCTGCTGTGCAACACACTGGGCGGCTTCTTGGGCTATGTGGTCACTGGCCCGCTGATGAAAATTCTCCCGGACCGTGACAAGCTGGATGAAAAATCCTACCAAAAGGGAGAGCGCGTCACCTTTACCCGCCGCTGCCTATCCCTGTTTGTGGACATGATCTTTGTTTCGCTGCTGTACGCGGTTTTGTCGGCTTTTTCAGTGCCGCTGGCCTTTGGGATCGCGTACCTGCTGTATTTTGGCCTTTTTCAGTGGGCCTGCAAGGGAAAGAGCCTGGGCAAACGGTTGACAAAGATTTGTGTGGTCAACAGGGATGGGACCCAGGTGCTTTTGTGGCGCTGCTTGCTGCGGTATGGGCTGCTGGTGGGATTTTCCTATGCGTATTGGGGCGTGGCCCGTCTGTTTTCCCTGCTGCCGCTGGGCTCGGAGCTGGTGGGACTTTTCCTGGTGGCTCTGTGGTTTTTGGCTGGGATGGCGGCCTTGCTGCTGGAGACTGCCATGAACCGCTCTTCCCGCACAGGCCGGGATTATCTCTACGGCAGACTTTCCGGCACTCGCCTTGCCAGCACTGTGCTGCGTCAGCCTCCTGCCCCAACGCCCCAAGCCTGAAATTCAAGAGAGGATGATTTCAAATGGAACGCCAGCTGGAAATACAAAAATTTCACTACTTTGACGAAGGCAATTCCTATGCCGGGGAGAGGGTCAAGGATGCGGACAAGGGCCTTCGCCTGCGCTACCGGGTGGAACCCAATAAGGAGGAAAGCGTGTTCCTGGTGTACGCCTGGAAGGAGGACCTGTGCTTCCAGCGCGCTCATGATATTGAGCAAAAAACCTACCCCTTTTCAGAGGAGGGGCTGGAACAGGCCGTGGATTGGCTGGAAGAGAAATATGCGGCTCTTTAAAGGCGTCGAGTGCGAGCCTTCTTTCACGGATAGCCCTCTTGACAAGCCTGGAGGATTTTTGTATACTTATTCATGCTGCGGCGCGTTTTAAAAAGGTTTTCGCAGGAAGCGGAAGCAGCCAGCCAAGCTGGTATACGAGAAACGCTTTGCGACAGCTTTCTGAATTTTGAATGTTGCTAAGATGCCAGGAAGGCGTCTGTTCTTTTGAAAAGGAACGGGCGCCTTCCTTTTGCTTGTGTGAGGAGGGTTTATCATGAAGAAAAAGCTGGTGTCGCTGTTGTTGTCCGGTGTGCTAATTCTGGGAGGCTGCACTGGCTGCGGCAGCTCAAACCAGGAAAGCGTCTCCTCGTCCGCCTCTTCAGCTGTCCAGGAGCAGGCGGAGGAGGAGCCTTCCTCTGTGGTGGTGGCCATGGGTCCCACCTCCGAGCCGGAGGCCGGTTTCGATCCGGCGTTTGGCTGGGGAGCGGGGGAGCATGTCCATGAGCCGTTGATTCAGTCCACCCTTACTGTAACCAATACAGACCTGACCATCGGTTATGACCTGGCCACGGACGTGTCCGTCAGCGAGGACGGCCTCACCTGGACTGTGACCATTCGGGACGATGTGTTCTTTACCGATGGGGAGCCCCTTACCGCCCAGGACGTGGCCTTTACCTACAACACGGTGAAGGAGACCAGCTCTGTCAATGACTTTACCATGTTGGATCACGCCCAGGCCCTGGACGAAACCACGGTGGTTTTTCACATGACCAGGGCTTTCTCCATTTGGCCCTATACTATGGCCGTGGTGGGAATTGTTCCGGAGCACGCTTACGATCCCGCTGCCTATGGCTCCAACCCCATTGGATCAGGGCGGTATATTCTCAAGCAATGGGATCGGGGGCAACAGGTTATTCTGGAGGCCAATCCAGATTACTACGGGGAGGCCCCGAACATCCAGCGGGTGACGGTCCTCTTTATGGAGGAGGACGCGGCGTTTCTGGCGGCACAGGCCGGGCAAGTGGACGTGGCGTACACCTCCGCCACCTATTCGGACCAGCAGGTGGAGGGCTACTCCTTGGCGGCCTATGCCAGTGTGGACAACCGGGGCTTTAATCTGCCGGCAGTTCCCGCCGGCGAAACCAACGAAAACGGTGTCGCCATTGGCAACGACTTCACCAGCGACGTACTGGTGCGCCGGGCCTTGAACATAGGCGTGGACCGCCAGGAGATGATTGACAACGTGTTAAACGGCTACGGCTCTCCCGCGTACAGCGTCTGCGACCAAATGCCCTGGTACAATCCTGCCTCGGAGGTAGAATACGATCCGGAAGGCGCCGCCGCTCTGTTGGATCAGGCGGGTTGGGTGCTGGGATCGGACGGCGTCCGGGAAAAGGACGGCGTCAAGGCGGAGCTGACTCTGCTCTATTCCAACGGGGATTCTGTCCGGCAAGCCCTCACAGCGGATTTCGCCAGCCAGATGGAAGAGCTGGGCATTTCCTGCACCATAGAGGGAGTGGGCGGGGACACCGCCTATGACCGCGCCCTCTCCACTCCTCTGCTGTGGGGCTGGGGCGCTCACAGCCCCATGGAGCTTTACAACATTTACCACACTATAAGCAGCACTGGCTCTGCCCAGTATTCTCCCTATGCCAACGAGACCGTGGACAGCTATATGGACCAGGCGCTGGCCTGCTCCGATCTGGAGGAATCCTACCGGCTGTGGCAGCAGGCCCAGTGGGACGGGGAGACCGGCGTCACTCAGGAAGGAGACATTCCCTGGGTCTGGCTGGTAAATATAGATCATTTGTACTGGGTCCGGGACGGGCTTCAGGTGGCGGAGCAGAAAATCCATCCCCACGGCCATGGCTGGTCCATTGTAAACAACGTGGACCAATGGTCCTGGGCCTGACAGAAAGGGGGACATCATGAAACAGCCCCTGTTGTTTGCGGGCAAAAAATTACTGCGGGCGGCGCTGCTTCTGCTGGGAGTGAGCCTGGCGGCCTTTCTGCTGCTGTGCGCTTCTCCGCTGGACCCCTTGCAGACCAACGTGGGCCAGGTGGCCCTCGGGTCCATGAGCCAGGAACAGGTTGCCAATCTGAAGGCCTATTGGGGTGTGGACCAGCCTCCTGTGGAGCGGTATCTTGGCTGGCTTTCCAGCGTGCTGCAAGGAGATTTCGGAACCTCACTGTTATACCGCCAGCCGGTGCTCTCTGTAATTGGCCAGCGGCTGGGAAATTCCCTGTGGCTGCTGGTTTCCGCCTGGGCGATTTCCGGCATTTTGGGCCTTGCCCTTGGCATGGCGGCAGGGGCCTTTCGGGGACGCTGGCCCGACAAGCTGATCCGCGGATACTGTCTGATCATTTCCAGCACGCCTGCTTTTTGGCTGGCGCTGCTGCTGCTTTTGATCTTTTCCGTATGGCTGGGATGGCTTCCCATCGGCCTGTCCGTGCCAATCGGCGTGGAGGAAAGCGCTGTCACCTTGGCGGACCGGCTGCGGCACGCTATCCTTCCCGGCCTGACCTTGAGCGTTACCGGGGTGGCCAATGTGGCCCTTCACACCCGGGAAAAGCTCATCGACGCCCTCTCCAGCGATTACGTTCTGCTTGCAAGGGCCAGGGGAGAGAGCAGGGGTTCCGTGGTGCTGCGCCACGGACTGCGAAACGTAATCCTTCCCGCTCTGACGCTGCAATTCGGCTCTGTGGGAGAGATCATCGGCGGGTCTGTGCTGGTGGAGCAGGTCTTTTCCTATCCCGGGTTGGGCCAGGCCGCTGTCAATGCCGGCCTTGGCAGCGACCTGCCCCTGCTGCTGGGCATTACCGTGATTACCTCCGCTTTGGTTTTCGCGGGAAATCTGGCGGCGGACCTGCTCTATGGCGTTGTAGATCCCCGCATTCGAAAGGGGGTGGGGAGAAGATGATCCGCACCAACCAAAGACTGACAACCCTGTGGTTTTTAATTACCGCCGTTTTAATTCTGGCGGCGGTAACGCTTTCCGGCATTCTCCTGGAAGAACGGGCCATGGAGACGGACTTCGCGCAAAAGGATCTGGCGCCCAGCCTTTTGTTTCCCTTTGGCACAGACTGGATGGGCCGGAACATGCTGGCCCGCACCCTGGCGGGGCTTTCTCTCAGCATCCGAATCGGCCTGCTGACGGCCTTGGTCAGTGCGGGAGCGGCCATTGTCCTGGGGATTCTTTCCGCCTCCTTTGGAGGTTGGGTGGATGCCGTTATCTCCTGGTGGATTGACCTGGTCATGGGCATTCCCCACATTCTCCTGGTGATTTTGATCTCCATTGCCTGCGGCCGGGGATTTACCGGCGTGGTGGTGGGTGTGGCCCTCAGCCACTGGCCCTCCCTGGCCAGGGTCATTCGGGGAGAAGTCCTTCAGCTGAAAAGCGCCCCTTACCTGCTTGTGGCGGAAAAGCTGGGTGTGTCCCGCTGGAAACGGGTGCGGCTCCATCTGCTGCCTCACCTGTTGCCCCAGTTTCTCACGGGCTTGATTCTTCTCTTTCCCCACGCCATTCTTCACGAGGCCAGCGTCACCTTTCTGGGATTTGGCCTTTCCTCAGAGCAGCCCGCCATTGGAGTGATTCTCTCGGAAAGCATGCGTTATCTCACCACGGGAAAGTGGTGGCTGGCGCTGTTTCCAGGAGCGTCCCTTGTGCTGGTGGTTCTGTTGTTCGCCTTGCTGGGAGAGCGTGTCCGGCGGCTGCTGGACCCTTCCAGCGCTCATGAGTAAGGAGGCCGTATGGAACCTATTTTGCAAATAGAAAACCTTTCCATCAGTTTTACCCAGTACAGCCGGGGAACCAGCCGCCGGGAGCTTCAGATAATCCGTGACCTGTCCCTTTCCCTTTTTTCCGGGGAGGTGCTTGCTGTGGTAGGAGCCAGCGGGTCGGGAAAAAGTCTGCTGGCGCATGGAATTTTGGGATTGCTGCCCTATAACAGCCACTGTCAGGGAACGATTCTTTACCAGGGAAGCCCTCTCTCTGAAAAGCGGCTGCAGAAGCTGCGGGGAGGGGAGATTGTCCTGGTGCCCCAAGGCGTCACCTATCTGGATCCGCTGATGCAGGTGGGGCCTCAGCTGCGCCGGGGCGACAGAAGCCGTCAGGCAAAGGAAAAGTCTCGAAGCTCTTTGGCCCGCTACGGTTTGGGAGAGGAAACGGAAAAGCTCTATCCCTTTCAGCTTTCCGGCGGTATGGCCCGGCGGGTGCTGATGGCCTCCGCTGTGATGGACAGCCCCCGGCTTGTCATCGCGGATGAACCGACACCCGGCCTGGATGCCAAGTCCGCCCAGCGGATCCTGAGTCATTTCCGAGAGCTGGCCGGGGAAGGAACCGCCGTGCTTTTCATCACCCACGATCTGGAGCTTGCTCTGTCGGTGGCCCATCGGGTGGCCGTATTCTACGCCGGGGAAACTATTGAGGAGGCATATGCCGCTGACTTCGCCGGAAACGGGCTGCGGCACCCTTTTACCCAGGCGCTGTGGGACGCCATGCCCCAGCGGGGATTCCGCCCCATTTCAGGCTCTCAGCCTTATCCCGGGGAAAGGGAGACCGGATGTCCCTTTTTGGACCAGTGTCCCCATCCTGGACCCAGATGCGGGGAGCGGCCGGTTTCCCTTCGTTCGTGGGCTGGCGGAAGGGTTCGCTGCCTGTATCCCAATCAGGAGGAAGCCCTATGATTTTAGAAGCTAAAAGCTTGTCTTTTTCCTACGGCCACAAAGAGCGGCCTGTTCTCAGGGACCTGAGTCTCACCATTTCCTCAGGGGAGCGAGTGGGGCTGAAGGCTCCCAGCGGCCGGGGAAAAACTACGCTGTGCCGTTTGCTGGCTGGGTACGAACGCCCCCAGGCGGGTCAGGTTCTTTTAGACGGCAGGCCTCTTTCCGCTTATAGGGGACCCTGTCCTGTGCAGATGATTTGGCAGCACCCGGAAACCGTGGTGGACCCGCTGCTGCCTCTGGGGAAAACTCTGGAAGAGGCGGCCCGGCCGGACGCCCGGTTGCTGGAAGCGCTCCAGATTCGGGAGGGGTGGTTTTCCCGCTATCCCTCCGAGCTGTCCGGTGGCGAGTTGCAGCGGTTTTGCTTGGCCCGCGCCCTTCATCCTGCCCTGAGCTTTCTCCTGTGCGACGAGATCTCCGCTATGCTGGATCTGGTCACTCAGGCGCAGATCTGGGACTTCCTTTTGCGGGAGGCGGACACCCGGGGCTTGGGCATGCTGGTGGTCTCTCACAGCGATTCCCTCTTGGAAAAGGTCTGTACGCGGGTAGTTGTTCTCCCAGAGCAGTAAAGTGGGGGAGAAAAGGGGAAAAACCGCAAAATCTATTTGAAAAGTGGATGGTTCCGGCTTTTTAAAGGGAATAAACCGCAACCAAGTGGAGATTGGCATGAAACAGCCAGTGCGCCGTGAGAAAATTCCCTTTGCGGCGCGCTGGCTGTTTTACTGTGCTTAAATTCCCAAATAGGGGTCCGGGTCTACCCGGGTTCCGTTGTAATAGACTTCAAAATGCAGGTGGTTGCCAAAGGAATACCCTGTACTTCCCACATAGCCCACAATTTGTCCCTGCTCCACATACTGCCTAGGGCTGACTGCCAAAGAGCTGCAATGGGCGTACCTGGTAGAGAAGGTTTCGTTGTGCCAGATTAGGACGGTGTTGCCCCAGGACCAGTGGTACTGGGCCTGAATCACCTCGCCTGCCTGAGCGGCCACAATAGGTGTGCCGTAAACCGCGGCAATGTCCAGTCCGTTGTGAGGGCCATTGGAGTACATGTCCCCAAAATGTCCGGAGATAGATCCCACGCCAACACCTGGAAGGGGCCAGATGGGGGAGAATCCGCTCTGCAAGCCGGGGGTAACAGGCTCCACGCCGGTACCGCCGGGAGCGGTAATTCCAGTCTGGCTTTCCGCCGCTTGCTGAGCGGCCTGCTCCTTCCGCTCCTGCTCCTGCCGGTTGCGCTCCTCAATCAGCTGCTGGAGCTGCTCCTGCAGGGCGGCGTCCTCTGTTTCGTTCTCCGCAATTTGAGCCTGAGCGTCCGCCTGCTGGGACTGCAAGCTGGATACCAGGGCCTCGTTTTCCGCGTATAGGTCCTTCAGCTCGTTCTGCGCGGCTTCAATGGCCTTTTGAGAGTCCGCCACCTGCTTTTGCGCTTCCACAAGAGCGTCCCGATCCCCCTGTGTCACCTGGGCGTATTCGTTCAGCTTGTTCAGCAGCTCTTGATCGTGTTCCGCCATAACCTGGGTCAGCTTCTGCTTGCGGAAGAAATCTGTAAAGCTGCTGGAACTCAAAAGAATTTCCAGCGTGCCAATAGAGGAGGCGCCGCTGATATATAAAGCCCGCAGCCGTTCTCGAAACAGCTGGATGGTTTCCTGGTATTTTTCCTCAGCCAGAGAGAGCTTCTTCTCCAAGCCGTCAATTTGAAGGTTCATTTCCTGGATGGTTTCCCGGGCCTGGTCGATCTGCTGTTCCTTTTCATCAATTTTTGTGGTCAGCTCCTCCTGATAGGCAAGGGCGGCATCCTCATCCTCCTTCAAGGCGTCTATTTTCTCCTGAAGGCTTTCGTTTTCCTGCTTCAGCTCCTCCTGGCGCTGCTGCACCTCGTCAATGGTGGTTGCGACAGTGTGAACCGGAACAGCCAGCAAAACGGCAACAGCCAAGGCGGTTCCCCGCATGAGAAGGCCCCATTTTCCTCTCCTCTTCACGTTCCTTGTCCCTCCTTGTGCCTGACACCCTCCCGCCGGGAAGAATTAAAGCCAGGATGTTCCTTCAAATAATAGCATAATTTTGCTCAGCTTGCAACCGTTTTGTAACTATTATACAATCTGCTGCTTCTCGCAAAAGCGGATTCCCTTTACAATTATCTGAATATTGCCAACAAGCCAGGCGCCATTTAAAAAACAGCGCCTGGCTTGTGTTAGGAAAAGCGTTCTTATTCCGCCGCTTTGTCAATGCAGGAAATGGCATTCAAGCTGCGGGGATAGCCGATATAGGGCAAGCATTGAGAAACCACCTTTTTCAAAAAGTCCTTGTCGTTGCCCAGGTTCAGGTTTCCCTTGGCATGGGCGGTCAGCTGGGGCTCGCAGCCTCCCTGAGCGGCCAGGTAGCAGAAGGTAATCATTTCCCGCTGCTTCAGGTCCAGGCCGGTGCGGGTGTAGTAGTCGCCGAAGCAGTTGGCCGCCAGCCAGCGGTTGATGTGTCCCTGCTTCCAGGCCTCCAGCATATGGGGGCCAAAAATATCGGCCTGGGTCTGGGCGCCCTTTTCCAGCCGGTTCTCCAGGGTGGTGGTTGCCTGCCCCTCCAGGGGAAGGGAAACGCCCCGGTCTGTCAAAATCTCATTGGCGGCCAGGAGGAAGGGCATTACCCGTCCAATGCCCAGATAGTCCACCGCCTGATAAATGACCTCCTTCGCCATCACCGGTGTGACGCCCTCATTCAGCGCGGCGGGCAGCTCTTCCTGAAAGGCGTCAATTCCCTGACAGCCCAGCAGCGTGGCTAAAATGGCCAGGTGGCGGGTGATGGGGTCCAGCTGCTGACCAGGCTCGTTCACCACCTCGTCAAAGGCGAAATGTTCAAAGCGTTCCGCAAATTCCGGGTCCTTCTCTCGAAAATCAAACATGGATAAAACTCCCTTCCTTTATTGCTCCTTGACGGTCCACACCTGCTGGACTCCTGCGGCGGCAGGCGTATTTTGAGCCATAACTCCCACCAGCCTGTGGGGAACATAGAGCTCCTCCAGATAGGCGGTTTCCTCCGGGGTAAGGCGCAGCTCCACCGCCTTTGCCGCGCCCTCGATATGGTGGAGCTTGGTGGCTCCCACCACGGGGGCTGTGACCTTTTGCAGCAGCCAGGCCAGGGAGATCTCCGTCATGGAGCCCCCCCGCTTGTCCGCCAGCTCCGCTACGCGGTCGATGATGACGCTGTCCTGCTGGGCGGTGGCGTCGTATTTGAATCTGGCATAGCTGTCCTCTTCCAGCCGCTTGGAGGTTTCCCCTGGATGCTTGGAGAGCCGTCCGCCCGCCAGAGCGCTGTAAGGAGTCATAGCGATGTTGTCCTCAGCGCAGAGCTTGGCCATTTCCCGCTCTTCCTCCCGGAAAATCAGGTTGTAGTGACCCTGAATGGACACGAATTTCGGAAATCCTTCCTTTTCCGCCAGTGCGTTGGCCTTGGCCAGCTGATAGGCAAAGCAGTTGGAAACGCCCACATACCGGACCTTGCCTGCCTTTACCGCGTTGGAAAGCCCCTCCATAATCTCGTAGAGCGGTGTGGAATAATCCCACATGTGATAAATATAAAGATCCACATAGTCCATGCCCAGGTGCCGCAGGCTTTTGTCCAGCAGGTTCGCGACGTGCTGCTGCCCCGTGACACCTGCCTGAATCTCCTCGGGAGAGCGTCCGGGAAATTTTGTGGCAATCACCACGTCCTGACGATGGGCAAAATCCCGGATGGCCCGGCCCAGATATTCCTCGCTGGTGCCGTTTTGATAGCCAATGGCAGTGTCAAAGAAATTGACGCCCAGCTCCAGTCCCCGCTTGATAATCTCCCTGGACTGCGCCTCATCCACAGTCCAGCTGTGCTGGCCGGTGGCGGCGTTGCCAAAGCCCATGCACCCCATGCAGATGCGTGAAACCAATAAGTCTGAATTCCCCAGTTTGCTGTATTCCATACGGTTTGCTCCTCTCTTTCCGCAGATTCCAGTCAATTGTTCGGGTGGGTTTGATGCTTTTATTGTAATGCTCTTTTTCTGGGAAGTCCAATATTTCATAAAAATGGAGTGGATACCTTGCGCCTATGCTGAACCCAGGCTAAAACTTCTGCCCAGCTTCAGAACCGGCCCGGGAGAGGCTTGAAAAAACTTGTGCATTATGCTAAGATACTATTGGCTTTCGCCCTGCTTTGGGGCGGAGAATTGCGGACTATACGCTGCTTGAGAAAGCTTTCTGAGGAGGGTGTCCCCCGCGGCGGGGAAAAGCCGCGGCAGATAAAAAATTTGCGAGTATATTTTGAAGGAGCTAAAGCAATATGGCAAGAGAACGGTACCTGTTAAACGCGGGAGAGGATACCATCCATCAAAACGAAATTAAATTGGTTACGGGAAAGGACAAGCGGAAAAACTGGTGGTATTATCACAAGGTCCACCTTCTGGTGGGAATTATCGTCGTGGGTCTTGTGGGGTCCTTCATCTATTCCATGGTCACAAAGGTAAACCCCGATTACACCATTGGCCTGCTCACCTCCTACTCCATGCCGAGCAATGGTCTGGACCAGCTGGAGGAATGTATCACGCCTTATGCGGATGACCGAAACGGGGACGGTCAGGTGGTGGTCACAGTGGTGAATTATGTGTATTCCGATGACGCGGACGCCGACGCGACTCAGCAGCAAGCGGCCGTGGTGCGCTTTCTGGCGGACGCCAGCAGCAACACCTGCATGATTTATCTCCACGACCAAGAGGCCTTCGATGCTCTTTCCAGAAGCGATTTCGGCGGTTTGTTCCAGTATAACGACGGCACGGCCATGCCGGAGGATGCCGACGATTTTGAAAACGCGATGCTCTCTTGGGATGAGATTCCCGCCCTTGCCAAATTTGTCCCCCAGACGGAAGAGGGCGACATGTACACCGCAGATATTCTTACTCAGCTGTATGAAAGGCTGCGGGTTTCCTGCCGGGCCGCGGAGGGCAGCTCCATCGAGCGCAGCGAGAAGGACATGGCCTACCATCAGTCCTCTGTGGAGCTGTTGGAGCGCTTGAAGAACGACACGCCCATCACAGGGGAAACTGCCACGGAAGAAGGATAAGCATGGAGCCTGTTACAATTTTTGATTCCACCCTGCGGGACGGCGCCCAGGGAACGGGGATTGCCTTTTCTCTGGAGGATAAATTGCAGGCTGTGCGCCTGCTGGATCAGGTGGGCGTGCAGTATGTGGAGGCGGGAAACCCCGGCTCCAACCCCAAGGATGAGGAGTTTTTCCGTCAGGCGTCGGCGCTGCCCTTGAGAAACGCCAAGCTGGTCTCCTTTGGCAGCACCCGGCGCAAGCATCTCGCTCCCGAGGAGGACGAGAACCTACGGGCCGTTCTCGCGGCTGGCACCCCCTGCTGCTGCGTATTTGGAAAGTGCTGGAAATTTCATGTGGATCGGGTGTTGGAAACCTCCTATGAGGAAAATTTCCGCATGATTGAGGAGAGCTGCCGGTTTCTAAAGTCCCACGGCCGGGAAGTGATTTTTGACGCAGAGCACTTTTTCGACGGCTGGAAGGACGACCGGGACTTTGCGCTGGCTGGGCTGCTGGCCGCGGTCCGCGGCGGGGCTGACATTGTGTGTCTGTGCGATACCAACGGCGGGGCTTTTCCTCAAGAGGTGGATCAGATTGTCAGAGAGGTTGTGGCCAGGCTTCCTGTGCCGGTGGCCGTCCACTTTCACGAGGACTGCGGCATGGCCACCGCCAACAGCGTTACGGCGGCTTTGGCGGGAGCCAGTCAAATTCAAGGAACCCTATTGGGCTTTGGAGAGCGGTGCGGAAACGCCAACCTTTCCACCATTATTCCAGATTTGCAGCTGAAGCGGGGGATTCCCTGCATTCCCCAGGAGGAATTGATGCACCTGACCCAACGGGTACGGGAGCTGGCCTCTATTGCCAATATGGATCTCCCTGCCTGGATGCCCTATGTGGGAGAAAGCGCCTTTGCCCACAAGGCAGGCATGCACGCGGCAGGGGTTTTGAAAACGCCTCGCTCCTTCGAGCATGTGGACCCCTATTTGGTAGGAAACACCCGGCGCTTCCCTGCCTCTGAAATGTCTGGCCGGGCAGTGGTGCTGGAAAAAATCAAGGGGATTTTCCCTCATGTGCGTGTGGATTCTCAAGAGGCCAGGGATCTCCTCCAGGAGCTGAAAAGACTGGAGTCTCAGGGGTATCAGTTCGAGGGAGCGGACGCCTCGTTCCAGCTGCTGGTACGCAAGCGCCTGCAGCCCTTTCAGCCCTTTTTCGAGCTGCTTTACTATCACATCTACACAGATTACAGCGACGGCCGGGACCGGGGCGCCAGCGCCACGGTAAAGGTTCGGGTGGGGGGAGAGATCCAGCTGATGGCCGCGGAGGGCAACGGCCCGGTGAATGCCTTGGACCAGGCGCTGCGAAAGGCGCTGGAAATCTTCTACCCTGTTTTGTCCCAGGTAAAGCTGACCGACTATAAGGTGCGGGTTTTGGACAGCAAAAGCGCTACTGCCGCGGGGGTTCGGGTGCTGATTACTTCCACGGACGGAGAAGGCTCCTTTACCACAGTGGGAGTTTCTGGAGACGTGGTAGCCGCCAGCTGGAAGGCTCTGGAGGATTCCATGGAGTATCTGCTGCTAAAGGCGGCGCTTCGGGCAGGAAAACCGTAGACGGGGATTTCAGATAACAGAAACGGAAAAGCTGGTGCGCCGGAGGCACGCCAGCTTTTTTATATGCAGACATCTGGAAAATTCCTTGTGCAATCTCCTTGGAAATGAGAAGAAGCACCCCAGCTTTTTTTGCAGGGGGGGGATTGCATTTTTCCTCGGAAATCTCTATAATGGAAACATACCATAAAGGCAGAGGGCCAGGTGCTTTTCAGCTGGCCAGTGCTTTGTAAAGGAGTGTTTTTCATGAAATTAGGTGTGCTCACGAATGTGATCGGCGAGACTCCCTTGAAGGAGGCTTTGGCTTATTTTAAGTCCCTGGGCGCCCAGATGGTGGAAATCGGCTGCGGCGGCTATCCCGGCAAGGACCACTGTGATCCCGGCGTGCTGCTCCATGACGAGGAGAAATTCAACGAGTTTGTCAAGACCATCCAGGATTCCGGCCTGGAGATCAGCGCCCTCAGCTGCCACGGCAACCCCATCCATCCCAACAAGGAGATGGCCAAGCAGTTTGACGACGACATGCACGACGCCGTCCTGATGGCTGAGAAACTGGGCATCCACCAGATCAACTGCTTCTCCGGCTGCCCCGGTGACTGCCCCGAGAGCAAGAATCCCAACTGGGTTGTCTGCGCTTGGCCCCCCGAGTATCTGGAGGTGCTGGATTGGCAGTGGAACGAAGTGCTCATCCCCTATTGGAAGGAGTTTGTGGCCTTTGCCAAGGCTCACGGCGTGAATAAGATCGCTCTGGAGATGCATCAGGGCTTCTGCGTTCACAACACCTATACCCTGAAAAAGCTCCGCGAGGCCGTCGGCCCCGAAATCGGCGCCAACCTGGATCCCAGTCACCTGATCTGGCAGGGTATGGACCCCATCAAGGTGATCCGCGCTCTGGGCGGCGAGGCCATTTTCCATGTGCATGCCAAGGATACCAAGATCGATCCTATCAACGCTCCTATCGACGGTACTCTGGACGCCCGGCCCTATGGCGACGAGCTGCACCGTTCCTGGATTTTCCGCTCCATCGGCTACGGCCACGACGAGCTGTTCTGGAAGGACTTTGTCAGCCAGCTGCGTCTGGTGGGGTATGACTATGTTCTCTCCATCGAGCATGAGGACAGCCTGATGAGCAAGAACGAAGGCTTGGTCAAGGCTTGTGACGTGCTCAAGCGCGCCATCACCTTTGAGGACAAAATGACCGAGGCCCGCTGGTTCTAAAAACAAAATTGACCTGACAAATGGGGCGCCGCAGTCATCCAACGACTGCGGCGCCTTTTCCATGAACATTTAAGAGGATTGGGTAAAATACGTCGCGATATGTTTTTCGCATTGGGGCGGGGAGTAAAGAAATCTGTCCATGTGGTCCCCTTTAAAGAAATATTCCGGAGGCGCGGGGCGCTTTGGTTCCGGGTCAAAGGTTTCGATAATAATCAGCTTTACCTTCATCCGGGTGGGGAGGATGCTTTTGATAAACACGCTGGCCTGCTGTCCCGGATAGATATTTTCTTTAACCTCTGCCAGTCCCACCAGGTTGGGAGTCAGCTCCACAAAAACGCCGTAGCTCTCAATGCTGCAAATGGTGCCGCCCACGGTTTCTCCCGGGCGGAAACGGACAGCGTTTTCCTCCCAGGTGCCTAAAAGCTCCTTGTGAGTGAGTGTGACCCGGCTTTTTTCCCGGCATTTCACTACTGCCCGGATGTCCATTCCCACCAAAAAGCGTTCCCGGGGATGATCGATGCGGGAAACGGAAATGGCATCTATGGGCAGCAGAGAGACAATGCCGCACCCAATATCCGCGAACACCCCAAAGGGCTCCATGTGGGTAATGCGGGCGTCGATTACGTCTCCCGGGGACAGCTTGCAGATAAACTCCTCCCGGCACTTTTCCTGAGCGGCCCGGCGGGAGAGCAGAGCCGTAATCCGGCCATAGTCGTCTCGGATAAAATCTTTTACCAGAAAGCTGACAGGACGGTTCACCCGGGAAAGAATGGCGATGTCCCGCACAGTGCCCTCTTGAATTCCAATGGCCGCCTCCTCCCGAGGGATAATTCCCCGCATAAATTTCAGATCTACAATCAGATTGTGCTTGGAATCGCACATGATGGACTTGGCCTCCAGAATTTTCCCGTCCCGCATGGCCTCTGCCAAGGACGCGGGCGTCTGAAGGGCGGCCCTGTTTTCAAAGGTATCCATTAGGTGGCCTTCGGGATGAAACTGCATTTTCTGTTCTTCCTTTCTCTGCAAGGGCGTGGAGCGGCCCTTCCTGTGTGATACAAATATCTATATGAGCCTTGCTGTGAGAAAATGCAGGGGAGAAGGTTGCATCTTTTGGGGATATGCGGTACAATAAAACCCGATCTGACTTCGCGAAGAAAGGAATTACCCCAATGAAACGTAACATTTTGGCCGCGATTTCCGGCCTGCTCTGCGTCTGCCTGTTGGCAGGGTGCAATGGTTCTGGAGAGCCTTCGGCAGCCGCTTCGGTCATTGGCACAACAGATACCCTGGCAGCCCAGGATGACCTGACTCCCAAGGACAACGGCAAGGCGGCCGGCTATCAGCTGGAGATGCCCGAGGAAGGGGAGGAAATCGCCGTGATCACCATGGAGACCGGGGAGGTTATCAAGCTTCGCTTTTTCCCCGACGAAGCGCCCAAGGCAGTCTACAATTTCAAGGTTCACGCCCTGAACGGCTATTATGACGGCCTGACCTTCCACCGCATTATCGCGGGCTTTATGATCCAGGGCGGCGATCCCAACGGGGACGGCACCGGCGGAGAAAGCGTCTGGGGCCAGGCGTTTGCCGACGAGTTCAACGACAACCTGCTGAATATTGACGGCTCGGTATCCATGGCCAATTCCGGTGCGAATACCAATGGCAGCCAATTCTTTATCAACACCACTGGCGGTACGGCGCCGGACTGGGACTATTACCAGCAGATTTATGACCAGTATAAGGAAAACGCCGACTATTATGACTCCATGGGCGTGAACACCATCGATATGAGCAAAATGACAGACGCGGTGGAAAAGGTGTACAACGAAAACGGGGGCAATCCCCATTTGGACGGCTACTACACCACCTCTGGCACAGGCCATACGGTATTCGCCCAGGTTTTTGAGGGCATGGAAAACGTGGTGGCTCTTTCCCAGGTAGAGACAGATTCTGATACTGCCGCGCCTTTGGAGGACGTGGTGATTCAGTCCGTGGAAATTGTCCCCTACGAGGGCTGAGAGACAGAACGCGAAAGCCGATAAGAAAGAGGCCGTTGCAATGATGCAGCGGCCTCTTTGCTATGTTTTTCCTTCAATTCGTCAAACGTCCTCCTCATCACCGGACAGGGCCAGCTTATAGGAGAGAATCATCATGCTGTCGTTCATGTGGACATTTTCCACAATGGTGTCAGGGTGCTTCATGGCAATGTCATAGTGGCTGAAGTTCCAAAAGGAGCGGATCCCCAGCCCATACAGTGTGTCAGAAACAGGTTCCACCTGCTCCTGGGGGATGCAGAGAATGGCCATGGCTGGATGGTGCTGGCTGTAAAAATCCTCTATGCCGGCGTAATCCAAAACCTCGTGGTCGATGATTTTCCCGCCAATTACCCGGGGCGAATTGTCAAACACCCCAATCAGGGAAAAGCCCAGCTGTTCAAAGGGCATATGCCGGGCAATGGCCTTTCCCAAATTGCCTGCTCCCACTAAAATGCAGGGATGGCGCCTTTGGATGCCCAATATCTTTTCAATTTCCTGGCAGAGCTGAGGGACGTTATACCCATATCCCTGCTGGCCAAAGCCGCCGAAGCAGTTAAAGTCCTGCCGGATTTGAGAGGCTGTAAAGCCCATCCTTTGGGACAGCTCCTTGGAAGAGATCCTGGTTTCGCCCTTTTTTCTCAGCTCTGTGAGAAACCGGTAATACCGGGGAAGGCGGCGGATGACGGACATGGAAACGTTCTGTTTCTTTTGGTTCATGGTTTGATTACTTCCTGTGGATCAAAGAATTTATAAGGAGAGAGGATTACAGCATCTGACGAAGGTTCTCGTCAATGGCCCGGAGAAATCCCTCTGTATCAGCCTTGTGGATTTCCGGCAGCGTGGACATGGAAGCCAAATCGCCGGTCATAATGCCGCCCTCGATGGTGGCAATGGTGGCAGCTTCCAGCTTGTCGGCAAAATCTACCAGATCCTGATTTTTATCCAGGTCGCCCCGCTTGCGGAGAGCGCCGCTCCAGGCGAAGATGGTTGCCACAGAGTTGGTAGAGGTGGTCTCGCCCTTCAGATACTTGTAATAATGGCGCTGCACGGTACCGTGGGCGGCCTCATACTCGCAGGTGCCGTCGGGAGCCACCAGCACGGAGGTCATCATGGCCAGGCTGCCAAAGGCAGTAGCCACCATATCGCTCATCACGTCGCCGTCGTAATTCTTGCAGGCCCAAATGTAGCCGCCCTCGCTGCGGATCACACGGGCAACCGCGTCGTCAATCAAGGTGTAGAAATATTCAATACCAGCCTGCTTGAACTTCTCCGCGTACTCCTGGTCAAAGATTTCCTGGAAAATATCCTTGAACCGGTGATCGTATTTCTTGGAAATGGTGTCCTTGGTGGCAAACCACAGGTCCTGCTTGGAATCCAGCGCGAAGTTAAAGCAGGAGCGGGCAAAGCTGGCGATGCTTTTGTCCGTGTTGTGAATTCCTTGGATGATGCCTGGGCCATCAAACTGATGGATGGGATACTTTTCCTCGGAGCCGTCGGCCTTGGTGACCAGCAGCTCCGCTTTGGCGCCGGCAGGCACCTGAGCCTCTGTGTTTTTATAGATGTCGCCATAGGCGTGACGGGCAATGGTGATGGGCTTTTTCCAGCCGGGAATAAAGGGGGTAATGCCCCGCACCAGAATCGGCGTGCGGAATACGGTGCCATCCAAAATGGCGCGGATGGTGGCGTTGGGAGATTTCCACATCTCCTTCAGGTGATATTCTTCCACCCGGGCGGCATTGGGCGTGATGGTGGCGCACTTTACGGCAACGCCGTATTTTTTGGTGGCCATGGCTGAGTCCACCGTTACCTGATCGTTGGTTTTGTCCCGGTTTTCCAAGCCAAGATCGTAATACTCCGTGTTCAGGTCGATATAGGGGAGAAGCAGGATGTCCTTAATCATCTTCCAGATGACCCGGGTCATCTCATCGCCATCCATTTCCACCAAGGGGGTTTTCATCGGGATTTTCTGAAACTCTGCCATGCTTTTGTCCTCTCCTTTATGATAATGTTTTTATTACGTTATTACGTTATTACGTTTGTTTCGTTTTCTCAGGATGAACAGCAGCTCTTACACAGCGCCCCGCGAAAGGGCTTGAATCGACACGCGACTGTTTTCTGTAAGAATGCAATGAAACACTACAACATATTATCGCCGAAAACAGTCATCCTGTCAATGATTTTACCGCTTTTTTCCTTTACTCAAATAAAAGAGAATCGCCGGACCCCTTTTAAAAAAAGGCCAGCTCTTTCAACAGGAAGATCAAAAAAAACATGGTGCCAATGGAAAGAATGGAGCTGAATACCACCAGCTGAGCGGCAAGCTTATCGTCGCCTCCCATTTGTTGGGCCATGGTAAAGGAGGAAACCGCGATAGGAGCGCCGAAAACCGTCAGCAAAACCGCCAGGGGAGCGCCCCGGAACCCCAGCAGCAGGGCAATTCCCAAAAACAGCGCCGGGAACACCAGGAGCTTCGCCCCCAGAACAATCAGCAGTTCCTTGACGTACTTTCCCACATCGCCAAAGCTGAAGGAGGCGCCCAAAATGATAAAAGCCAAGGGAGTCGCGATGGAGGAAATATCCGTTATGGTATCGTAAATAGGAGTGGGGATGGGAATTTGGAGCACTACAAAAAGAACCCCCAAAACAGATCCAATAATCAGCGGATTCGTGATAATTCCGATAAGGATCTTTCCGATATTAGGGCGCTTGCCGTGGAAGATCTCCAGGGAAATGACAGCCAAAACATTGTATAGGGGAATAATCACCGCGATTAAAATGGACGCCAGACCGGCGGCGGTATCTCCAAACAGGGACGTGCTGATGGGGATGCCGAACAGCACAAAATTGCTGCGGAACATTCCCTGAAGCATCACACCCCGGCGGGAATTGTCCTTTTCCAGCAAGATGGCCAGGCACAGGGACAGCACAAACTGGATAAGAACACCGGCCACTCCGTAAAGCAGCAAATGAGAATTAAAGCTCTCCGCAAGCTCCGTGTTGTAGATGTTGCAGAACACCAGAAGAGGAAGAAAAATCTTAAAGATGACCTTATTCATCTGCTTGACAGAGGTTTCGTTCATCATCCCCGTCAATTTGACGACATATCCCAGCGCCATCAGCAGAAACAGGGGCAGTACAATCTCCAGGGACAGGATTAAGCTTTCCATCTGACAACCCACTCCTCCAACCAAGTTTGCCTCGTTCTATCACGGCATGGACAGCAGGCAGAAGGTCTCGCGCCTGGGTCCATGATACTCCGCGAATATTATAGCACCAAAACAAGGGATAGGCAAATGAGAACTTCCCTTGGACCGAATGCTTTTGGAGCTGTAAGCAGGCGGACTGACGCTCTTTATTGCAGCGGCCTTCCGATCTCTTGGGTGAGACGCCGGGAGATTCCATCCCGCTTTCCCCTTGCTCTATTAGAAAACAGATGCTATAATATCTCAGAAAGGGAACAGCGCGGGGAAGAGGCTTCTCTTGTGCCGCCCTCCTTTGGCGGCGCTTGGCCTCCTGCGCCGGCGGTGCAGAAAAAGAATGGGTTCTTGCCATGCTTTTGCTGCATGTTTTTTTCTTTCTCAGGCAGACTATTCTTTTGTAAAGGAGGATGCTGCCATGAAGAAGGAAGAAGAGAAAAAGCTGCGCCGCCTGGCACTGAACGCTCTGGAGGAGCCGGCTCAGACGGAGGAATGCCAGCAGCCGCCCCTTCAGAGGCCCTTGCTGGAGGACGGCTCTGTCACCACGCGCTGCCACGGAAAAACCATCCATTGCCTGACAATCATCGGCCAAATCGAGGGCCATTATATTTTGCCCTCCCAAAACAAAACCACCAAGTACGAGCATGTGATTCCCCAGATTGTGGCTGTGGAGGAGGACCCGCAAATTGATGGGCTGCTGATGCTTCTCAACACTGTGGGGGGCGATGTGGAGGCTGGTCTGGCTCTGGCGGAGCTGGTAGCGGGCATGAAAAAGCCCACGGTTTCCCTGGTGCTGGGCGGCGGCCATTCCATTGGAGTGCCGCTGGCGGTAGCTGCCAAGCGGTCCTTTATTGCCGAGTCGGCCTCCATGACCATCCATCCGGTAAGGATGAACGGTCTGGTTTTGGGGATTCCTCAAACGCTGGACTATTTCCGGCGCATGCAGGACCGCATCACCAACTTTGTCACGCAAAATTCCAACATTACCCCGGAGCGCTTTACCAGCCTGGCCATGAATACCCAGGAGCTGGTGATGGACGTGGGAACGGTGCTGGATGGCCCCGACGCTGTGGAGGAAGGTCTGATTGATTCTCTGGGTTCCCTTTCCGACGCCATGGACTGTTTGGAGAAAATGATTGACCGGAGCCGCGGCAGGAAAGCCAGCCCCTCCAAGAAGAAAAAAACGGACTGATGGGACGGCGGTTTTCCGCCGGTACATATTACATAGAAACGTTCCTGAAGGCAGGGGGAGACGCTCGCTGCCGAAGGAAGGCTGGGGAAACCTGCTGCCCCAGTTGAGAAGGAAAGAGATTTTGGCTTGAGATCGGAGGGACTAGTTTGCCTGCGAAGAAAACCGCGACGCCAGCAAAGAAAAAGCCTGCAACCAAACGGGCCGCGCCGGCGTCCTCCACAAAGAAGAAAAGCAATGCCCGCGGAGGAAAACGGGGACAGGATACCCATCTGACCGCGGAGGCGATCCGGCAGAAAAACCAGATTCGGGCAGTAGTTCTTTTTGCCAGCGCAATTTTGCTGGGGTGCCTGGTGCTGATTCCCGGCGAGAGCCTGTGGAACTGGGCGCATGACGCCATATTGGGATTGTTTGGCAGCTGGGCGCTGCTGTGGCCGGTGCTGATGATTTATGTGGCGGTTATCACCGCCATGGAAAAGCCCCGAGGCTCTATCAGCGGCAAGGTATGGATGACTGTGGTAGTGATTGTGCTGTTCTGCACCACGGGCTTTGTCTTTGGAGGAAGGGAAATTCCCGATGGATTGAACTTTTGGGAATACATAGTCCATCTGTACACCCAAAACGCCGGGACAGGCGGCGGTGTGGTCGGCGGACTGCTGGGCCTGCCGCTTATCCGGGCTGCCGGAGAATTGGGAGCTCGGATTATCATTTTGCTGCTGCTGTTTGTGGCGGTGATGGTTCTCACTGGCACCACTCTGATGGGACTGTTTCGCACCATCAAGCGGCCGGTGGACATGGTCAGCGAAGGGCTGGAAAACGCCCGCCAGCGCCGGGAAGAGGAGCGGCTGATTCTGGAGCGGGACGCTCAAATCGACGTGCCGCTGGAGCCGCAGCTGCCCGCCCATCCCGTGCGGGTAGAAACCCCTGCCAGCCTGTTCCCGCCGCCTCCTGAAAAAAAGAAGGCGGAAAAGAAAAATGACAAGCTGGAACGCCTGAAGTCCGTGTTTGGGGTGGAGGAATCCGAGGAGCAGGAGAGCGCCACCGCCGCGGAGGTCTCTGCCTCCGCTCAAGAGTCCGCCGGGCTGCCTCAGCAGGTGGAGGAGGGCGCTCAAGCGCTGGAGCGGGCCTTGGAGGAAATTGAGGACATTCCCATTCCCGCGCCTCAGGTGGACGCGGTCCGTTCCGCACCTGTGCAGAAGGAGCCTGTTTTTCCCTTGCCGGACAGGGAAAAGTTCCCTGTGGAAGAAGCTCCGCCGGTTCCGGACGACGTGAAGGAGCTTACCGAAAAATTTATGGAGGAAAAGGAGCAGAAGGACCGGAAGGAGGCCACCCCCGCTCAGGTCACCCAGTATCAGGCGGCGGAGCCTGTCAAGGCATACTGCTTTCCTCCTGTCACCATGCTGGCGGTCAGCCCTCATGGAAATCCCGCTATGGAGACCGAGGAGCTGCAAACCAACGGCCGTATTTTGGTGGACACGCTGAAGAGCTTCGGTGTGCAGACAAAAATCCTGGACATCTGCCGGGGGCCTGCTGTTACCCGGTATGAAATCCAGCCAGCCGCCGGGGTGAAGATCAGTAAAATCACCAACCTTTCCGACGATTTGGCTTTGAACCTGGCCGCTACCGGCGTTCGCATCGAGGCTCCCATTCCTGGAAAAGCGGCGGTGGGCATCGAGGTGCCCAACAAGAGCCGCAGCACCGTGCGCATGCGGGAACTGGTGGAATCCAACTCCTTCCAGACCTCCAAGAGCAAGCTGTCCGTGGCCCTGGGCCGGGACATCGCTGGGCAGCCCGTCATCGCGGACCTGGCTAAAATGCCCCACCTGCTCATCGCAGGTACTACCGGCTCCGGCAAATCGGTGTGCATCAACTCCCTGATTATCAGTATGCTCTATAAGGCCAGTCCTGACGAGGTGCGGTTTCTGATGATCGACCCCAAGGCTGTGGAGCTGACGGAATATAATGGTATGCCTCACATGCTGGTTCCCGTTGTCACGGACCCGAGAAAGGCCTCCGGCGCTTTGGGCTGGGCCGTTTCGGAGATGATGAAGCGGTACAAGATCTTCTCGGAGTGCAATGTCCGCAACCTGCAGGGGTATAATCATCTGGCGGCCTCTCAAGACTATCAGGACGAGAACGGCCAGCCCATGCCCTCTATGCCCCAGATCGTCATCATCATTGACGAGCTGGCCGACCTGATGATGGCCGCTCCCAAGGAGGTGGAGGACTCCATCTGCCGCCTGGCCCAACTGGCCCGAGCCGCTGGGATGCACCTGGTGGTGGCCACCCAGCGTCCCTCGGTGGACGTGGTAACAGGATTGATTAAGGCCAATATCCCCAGCCGGATTGCCCTGACAGTGTCCAACGCCGTGGATTCCCGCACCATTCTGGACGCGGGCGGCGCGGAAAAGCTGCTGGGAAACGGCGACATGCTCTTTGCCCCCGTAGGGTCCACAAAGCCCCTGCGGGTTCAGGGCTGCTATGTCAGCGACGACGAGATCTCCTCCATTGTGGAGTTTGTGAAAAAGGCAAAATCTATTGAGTACGATGAAAAGGTGATTGAGGAGATTGAACGCAACGCCGCCAGCGAGTCCAAGGGCGACGACAGCGGCGACAGCGAAGGCGGGGGAGACCCCATGATCGACGAGGCCATCAAATGCGTGGTGGAGGCGGGACAGGCGTCCACGTCCCTGCTTCAGCGGCGGCTGCGGCTGGGCTATGCCAGGGCAGGCCGTTTGATTGACGAGATGGAACAGCTGGGCGTGGTGGGACCCCACGAAGGCTCCAAGCCCCGGCAGGTGCTGATGACCTATGCCCAGTGGATGGAGCGTAACATGCAGCAGAGCGGTTCCAAGGGAGAGAACTCGTAAAATGGCCGCGGCGGACGCGAAACGAGTGGCGGCGGACAAAAAGCGCCGTGCCTGGCTGGAACGGATCTGCATGGCGGCGGTGGCTGTGCTGCTGATCTTTTCCGCCACTTCAGCGGGCCAGGAGTTTTGGAACCGGCTCTTTCTGCTTTCCGGATTTCGCGGCCCTGTGGAAACCGCCCCGCTGGAAATCCATGTGATCGATGTTGGCAAGGCCGACGCCCTTCTTCTGCGGTGCGAGGGGAAAACCGCCCTGTTGGACGGCGGTACCTTTGCCAGCGGAGACCGGGTGGTGGACTACCTCCGCCGGATGGGCGTGGAAAGCCTGGACTATGTGATCGCGTCCCATCCTGACAGCGACCATATTGGCGGTCTTTCGCAAGTGCTGGAGGAGCTTTCGGCAGAGCGGCTGGTCATCTATCCATGGCCCGAGGAAATGCGGCAGGCTGACGAATACCTGGCGCTGGAAAGCGCCGCCAGTGAGAATGCGGTACCTGTCCGCGAGGTGCGGGCCGGAGACAGCCTTCCCTTTGGCGGGACTGCTTTGGATGTGCTGGGACCGCTGGAGGAATATGAGGGGTCCAACGACTGCTCGCTGGTGCTGCGGCTGGAATATCTGGGGTTTTCCGCCCTGTTCTGCGGGGATATTGAGTACGAGGCGGAGAAGGATCTGGTAAAATCCGGAGCCTCGCTGGACGCGGATTTGCTGAAGGTTGCCCATCACGGCAGCGCGGGCTCCAGCTCCCAGCGCTTTTTAGAGGCGGTTTCCCCTGAGTACGCGGTAATCTCTGTGGGGCCGGACAACAGCAATCTGCCCCGGGAGGAAACGCTTCGCCGTCTGGAATCCGTGGGAGCTGCCATTTACCGCACAGACACCGACGGGGATCTGGTGTTTTCCTGGGATGGGGAACAGCTCTCCCTGTGGAGCGAATATCACAACATTTTGGAAAGGACAAAAATGCCATGAAACAGCTTGTAATTGACCGTTTGGACGGCAAATACGCCATCTGCACGGACAGCGACCAAAAATTTTACGCCATAGAGCTGCCGGAGCTGCCCCAGGGAGCCAAGGCTGGCAGTGTGCTGCGTATCACAGACGAGGGAGAGCTTCTTTTGGATAAAGAGGCCGCTCCTCAAACGAAGCGCGGCGGGAAAAAGCGGTAAGGAGGACAGCTGTCATGGGAAAGGTGAAATTTCTTTGGAATTGCATAGCGCACATGAACTACGGCGAACTGTTTCGCACAGTCTGGGAGGTTCACAACCTGACTGGGAAAAACCGTCTGGGGGTTTTGACGGATGTGGTGAAATGCGGTCTGAGGTATGGAGCGGGCTTTAACGATTACCTGCTCTGTGAGTTTTACAAGCTTACCGACGAACAGAGAGCCACCTATGTCACCCGCAAGGTGAACAACGACCTGGTCCGCATTTTGAATGACCGGGACTACTACCACTTCTTTGACAATAAAAGCGAGTTTTATACCACCTTCGCCAAGTACATTGGCCGCCAGTGGCTGGACTTTGGAAACGCCACGGAAAAGGAATTTCTGGAGTTTATGAAGGACCGGGACACGGTGATTGTAAAGCCGGACTCTTCCAGCGGCGGCTTTGGGGTGGATAAATTTTCCAAGTTGGATTTTCCCAGCATGGACGCCATGTACAAGAAATTCCGGGCGGACCACATCGGCGTGATCGAGGATGTGCTTCAGCAGCATGAGGACCTGAATAAGCTGAACCCCAGCTCTATCAACACCCTGCGAATTGTCACCATTCTAAACGAGAGCGGCCCCCACATTGTCTATGCCCACATCCGAATCGGCAACAGCGACCGGCCTGTGGACAACCTCCATTCCGGCGGCATGTTCGCCCCCATCGATTTGGACAAGGGCGTGATCCAGTACCCCGCCTATGACAAGGCAAGGCACACCTATACCGAGCATCCCCGCACTCACACGCAGATCCAGGGCTTCGCCATCCCCTATTGGGAGGAGGCCAAGGCCATGTGCCTGGAGGCATCTCAGGTTGTTCCCCAAATGCGGTATGTGGGCTGGGATGTGGCCATCACTCCAAATGGTCCCGTATTTGTAGAGGGCAATAACCTGCCCGGCTATGACATTCTGCAAATGCCCCCGCACACTCCGGACAGGATTGGCATGCTGCCCCGGTTCCGGGAGTTTGTCAAAGGCATCTAAATCCTTCGCCATTCGTTCGAAATCATCAAAAGAAAAATCCCCTGGGGCCGCCGCCTCAAGGGATTTTTTATTGCAGGGAATTAAGTTTCCTTCATCTGGCCGTAAGGAATCCGCATGGGCAGCTTTCGCTTCAGCCGCAGGCCGTCGCTTTCCTTCCGGCGCATATAGACGCTCTGAACCAAGCCGATGCCAAAATACATGCAGGCCGCGGAGGAACCGCCAGCGCTGAAGAAAGGCAGCGTCACGCCCATCACCGGCAGCAGAGCCAGGCACATGCCAATGTTGGAAACGGACTGCAAAGCAATGATTCCAAAATAGCCAAAGCAGATAAACTTTCCCAGGTCGTCTCGGGAGGAATGAGCCACATGGATCACCTTGACCAGCAGCAGAAACAGCAGCAGAATAATCAGGGAGCAGCCCACCAAGCCCAGCTCCTCGCCAGCCACGGAAAAGATGTAGTCGCTCTGCTGAAAGGGAACGCTGTTGCTGGCCACGCGGCTTCCGTTAAACAGGCCCTGGCCGGTAACTTTTCCGCTGCCGATGGAAATCATTCCCTGATATTGCTGATAGCCCTCATTCACCTGTACGTCCACGTTGTCCAGGTTAAACAGGGCCACAATCCGATCCTTTTGGTATTCGCTCATGGCAAAGCGCCATACAAGAGGCAGAGCCACCAGGACCATTCCGCCCAAAATGGCGAAATACCGCAGCTTTACTCCAGCCGCCAAGCTCATACAGAGAAACATGGCGAAAAATACAATGGCCGCCCCCGTGTCTCCCTGCAGCTGACAAAGAAGCATTGGCACCAATGCGTGACACGCCAGCAGCACCACATGAACAGGGTTGTCAACCAGCCCGCGCTTCCGTAGGGTGTCCAAATGCTTGGCAAAGGTCAGGCAGAAGGCGATCTTCACCAGCTCGGAGGACTGAAAGGTTCTGCCGCCAATGTTAATCCACGCCCGGGCGTCCACGCCGCCGCTGCCCTGAACAGCTTCTCCGAAGAGAGCGGTGTAAATCATGAGAAACACGGAAAAACCCGCCAGCAAATACCAGAAATTTGCCAGCTCTCCGTAGTCCAGAAGGGAGATGACAATGGCTCCCGCCACGCCCAGGGCGATGGCGAAAACCTGGGTGCGGAAATAGCTGGAACCGGTGGCGCTGTCCACGCTTCGCAGCAGCAAAAGACTGTATGCGGAAATCGCCGCCACTAAAACCCACAGCAGTATGTCCGCCTTTTTGATGTAATTCCAAATTCCCTTAAAGCAACGTTTTACCATAACACTTCCTATTCATTCACAGGTCTCCCTTTTCTACACGGCGAGGGAGATCAGAAGATTGCGAATTTTCAAAGGACGCCGCAGAGAACAACTCTTGATTCTGCACAGGAGAGCCTTTTGCAAACACAGGAAAATCCTCCAGGAAGCAGCGCCCACTGTTCCTTTTTCTCTCAACAGACATTTTACCATATTCGTAAGAGGCCTTCAAGATTTTTGTTTCGGGCTTTACTATTCCCGCAAGATATTTTATAATGTAGAGGATCGAGCAAAACTATTTTGACGGCCGTAAACCGGCTAGAAAGGTGACGGGGAATGCTTTCAGACATTGAAATCGCGCAAAGCACAACGCTTCGGCCCATCGCGGACATCGCGGCGGAGCTGGGCATCCAGGAGGAAGAGCTGGAATTGTACGGCCGGTATAAGGCCAAAATCAACGAGCGTGCCTTTGCGCGTCTGGCAAACAAGCCAGACGGCAAGCTGGTGCTGGTGACAGCCATCAACCCCACTCCGGCTGGGGAGGGCAAGACCACCACCACGGCGGGCTTGGGCCAGGCCATGGCAAAAATCGGCAAAAGGGCTGTAATCGCTCTGCGGGAGCCTTCCTTGGGGCCGGTATTCGGCATCAAGGGCGGCGCGGCCGGCGGCGGCTATGCCCAGGTTTTACCCATGGAGGACATCAATCTCCACTTTACCGGCGATATGCACGCCATCACCTCCGCCAACAACCTGTGCTGCGCTATGCTGGACAACCATTTGCAGCAGGGAAACGCTCTGGGTATTGATCCCCGGCGGGTTCAAATCAAGCGCTGCCTGGACATGAATGACCGGGCCTTGCGGAACATTGTCATCGGCCTGGGGGGAAAGGTCAACGGCGTGCCGCGGGAGGACGGCTTTATTATTACCGTAGCCTCCGAGGTTATGGCCATTCTGTGTCTTGCCAAGGACATGAACGACCTGAAGCAGCGGCTGGGCAGCATCCTCATCGCTTACACCTATTCCGGCGAGCCTGTCTACGCCCGGGACATCAAGGCCGAGGGCGCCATGGCCGCTCTCCTCCGGGACGCTGTAAATCCCAATCTGGTGCAGACCATTGAAGGCACTCCGGCAATCATGCACGGTGGTCCCTTTGCCAACATTGCCCACGGCTGCAATTCCGTGCGCGCCACCCGCCTGGCGCTGAAGCTGGCGGATTACTGCATCACCGAGGCGGGCTTCGGTTCTGACCTGGGCGCCGAGAAGTTTATGGACATCAAATGCCGTCTGGCAGGCTTGGCCCCCTCCTGTGTGGTGGTGGTGGCTACCGTCCGGGCGCTGAAATACAACGGTGGCGTCCCCAAGGCAGAGCTTTCTCAGGAAAACGTCCCTGCCTTGGAGAAAGGCATTGTCAACCTGAAGGCTCATGTGGAGAATATGCAGAAGTTCGGTGTGCCGGTAGTGGTGGCTATCAACCGGTTTGGCACAGACACCGACGGGGAATTGGCTGTGATCGACCGCTGCTGCCAGGAGCTGGGCGTGCCTTACGCTCTCAGCGAGGTGTTCGCCAAGGGGGGCGAAGGCGGCGTGGAGCTGGCAAAGACCATTTGCGGCGTCATAGAGGAAAACGAGGGCAAAACCCGCTTTGCTCCCATTTATCCCCTGGAGGCCACTGTGGAGGAGAAGATCACCGCCATTGCCACCAAGATTTATGGTGCGAAGGAAATTTCCTTTACAAACGCGGCGCTGAAATCCCTCAAGGATATCAAGGCGCTGGGAGGCGATTCCCTGCCTGTCTGTATCGCCAAAACCCAGTATTCCCTCTCTGACAACGCCAAGCTGCTGGGCCGCCCCACAGATTTCACCGTCACCATCCGGGATCTGCGGCTGTCCAACGGCGCTGGCTTTGTGGTGGCCTATGCTGGGGATATTATGACCATGCCCGGCTTGCCCAAGGTTCCCGCGGCTGAAAAGATTGACGTGGATGAAAACGCTGTGATCCACGGCTTGTTCTGATATGGCGGAGCGGTTTATCACCCATTCTCCGCAAGAGACGGAGGCCCTGGCCCGGCGGCTGGCTCAAGACCTGCGGGGCGGGGAAGTGATCGCTTTCACTGGCGGCATGGGTGCTGGCAAAACAGCCTTTACCCGGGGCCTTGTCATGGGTCTTGGCGCGGGAGATGTGGCCTCCAGCCCCACCTTCGCCCTGGTGAACGAATACACCGGCCGCCTCACCGTGGAGCATTTTGACATGTACCGGGTAAACGGCTGGGACGATTTGTACTCCACCGGCTTCTTTGACTATCTGGACACGGATTGCGTGCTGGTCATTGAATGGAGTGAAAATATTGCCGGGGCCTTGCCGGATGGGGTGATTTCCATTGACCTGCGGCAAGGCGAGAAAGAACAGGACCGGATAATCACCATTGCGGGCTGGAAAGGAGGGGGAACGCCTTGTTGACGATGGGAATTGATTCCTCTGCGGCGGCCGCGTCTGCCGCTGTTGTGGAGGATGGCAGGCTGCTGGGAGAATTTTACTGCAACACCAAGCAGACCCACAGCCAGACGCTGCTGCCCATGGTTCAGGAGCTTCTGGGGACGGTGGGACGCTCCTGCCGGGATTTGGACGCGCTGGCGGTCTCTCACGGTCCAGGATCCTTTACGGGAATTCGCATTGGAGTTGCCTGTGTAAAGGGAATGGCCCTGCCGGATGACACGCCTTGTGTGGGCGTGTCCACTTTGGAAGCCATTGCCTTTGGGGGACTGGCCTGTGAAGGCTCTCTTCTCTGCGCGGTGATGGACGCCCGCTGCAATCAGGTGTATAACGCCTTGTTTCAGGCGGAAGAGGGAACCCTCCGCCGTTTAACAGAGGACCGCGCCCTCTCTATCGGAGACCTGGAGGAAGAAATCCGGCAATACGGAAGAGCCGTGCTTCTTTTGGGCGATGGAGCGGCTCTTTGCCACCGCTCCTTTGCCGGGTGGGGAGCGCGGCTGGCTCCAGAGGCAATCCGTTTTCAGCGCGCCTCCTCTGTGGCGCTGCTGGGAGAGCGGGCTTTTCAAGAGGGCCGCTCTGTTTCTGCCGCCGAGCTGGCGCCGGTGTATCTGCGTCTGCCCCAGGCGGAGCGGGAACTGAAAAAACGCATGGAACAGCAGGGCTGAGATCCTGCTTTTGATTCTATTTTGCAGCGAAAGCTGGAAAGGAGTTTTCCTTATGAAACTTGCCATTGGCTGCGATCATGGAGGATTTGAGCTGAAGGAGGCTGTCCGGGCCTATCTGGAGGAGCGTCAAATTTCCTATGAGGATTTTGGCGCTTACAGCACGGATTCCGTGGACTACGCACCCATTGCGGCAAAGGCCGCGCGGTATGTGGCCTCCGGCCAGGCGGACTGCGGCGTGCTGATCTGCTCCACGGGAATTGGCATCTCCATTGCCGCCAACAAGGTGAAGGGCATCCGGGCCGCTCTGTGTACCAACGAATTTTGCGCCGAGATGACCCGCCGCCACAACAACGCCAACATCCTTTGCATGGGAGGCAAGGTGGTGGACAGCGCGACCGCCAGGAAGCTGGTGGACATCTTCCTCAACACACCCTTTGAGGGCGGACGCCACCAGCGCCGCATCGATCAAATTGCCCAGATTGAAGAGGGAACATTATAAAACCGACGATTGAATAAGGGAGGAGATTTCACATGCAAGATTATAACAATGTTTTCGTTATGGACCATCCGCTGATTCAGCACAAGCTTACCTTTTTGCGGGACGTTTCCACTGGCACAAAGAATTTCCGGGAACTGGTCAGCGAGATCGCCACGCTGATGTGCTATGAGGCCACCCGGGATTTGCCCTTGATGGAGGTGGAAACCGTCACGCCCATGCAAAAAACCATCACCAAGGTCATCGCCGGCCGGAAGCTGGCCTTCGTGCCCATTCTGCGGGCAGGTCTTGGCATGGTGGAGGGCATGCTGGAGCTGGTGCCTTCCGCCAAGGTGGGACATATCGGTCTGTACCGGGATCACGACACCTTGAAGCCCGTGGAATATTACAACAAGCTGCCCCAGGACATTGAGGAGCGAGATGTCATTGTTTTGGATCCCATGCATACTTCCCAGGCAACAATTACATTGATGCACGGTTCCTATTTTGAGTACTTTATC